>SEBM01000157.1 GCA_004296145.1 Flavobacterium sp. | reverse complement strand
AATAATAATTTTATAAACGTAATTCTTAATCAATTTCGCTATGAATTTTCTTCGGGTTCATCCGTTTTTCTGATTGTATAATTAACCAGAACATCAGAGTTAAAATAAGTTGAAAAAACATCTGTTTCTTCTTCAGGAATTTCAGTATTAACAAAATTACCGTTTTCATCAAAATGTTTCATGAAAGCATCTTCCTGCGGATTAAAATCCGGTTTTTGCCATTCGTAAACAATAGGCTTGGCATAATCGGGAGTTTTATAAAAGAGAGTAAGGACAAATCCGGTTATAAATCCGGCCAAATGTCCTTCCCAGGAAATGGCATTATCAACCTCCGGAAAAACATACCAAATCATTCCGCCATATAGCAATACAACACAAAAAGAAAGTGCAACTAATCTATAATAACCAGTCTGAATCCCTTTAAAAAAAATAAAACTCACTAAAACATATATTAGTCCGCTGGCTCCAATATGATAACTTTCTCTTCCTATTACCCAGGTAATTAAACCCGAAAACAGAATTCCGTAAGCAATAACAGGCAATGTTTGTTTTGGATAAAAAAAACGCAACGCAGCCAACAATACCAGAAGTGGAATAGAGTTATTATATAAATGACTTAAATTTTCATGAATAAAAGGGCTGAATAAAATTCCCTGCAAACCAGAAAATTCGCGTGGATATATTCCGTTTTGATAAAAGTCAAAGTCGAAACGGATCTGAAACCAGTACACTATCCACAGAAAAAGCACAAAAAAAACCGGAAGACCAACTACGGAATTTGAAAATTTAAAGTCATTATCATTCATAAACAAAACAGTTAATTCAAACGGATAAACATCAAAAAACTATCCAAATACAATTTACTGATAATTTGTCAGTTGAACTGAAATATTCTTTTAGATCGGTAATAGCCCTGATGGGAGCGGCATCCTTTTTCTGGCTTCTTTAGCCAGGAAAAGATATAGCGGACAGCAGGAAATAGCTCCTGAAAATTATACAATTTAAAATTGAAAATAGTAATTTTACAAAATGGAAGCACCTTTAGCAGAGCGTATTCGCCCACAAAAATTAGAAGATTATATTAGTCAGAGTCATTTGGTCGGACCAAATGGTTCTTTGACGCAGCAAATTTCGAGAGGAATTATTCCGTCATTAATTTTTTGGGGACCTCCGGGAACAGGTAAAACTACTTTGGCACAAATTATTGCTCAAGAATCTAAACGTCCTTTTTATATTTTGAGTGCGATAAATTCTGGTGTAAAAGATATTCGTGACGTAATTGATAAAGCAAAACAAAGCGGCGGACTTTTTACTGCCAAAAATCCTATTTTGTTTATTGATGAGATTCACAGATTTAGTAAATCACAACAGGATTCTCTTTTAGCCGCTGTAGAAAAAGGATGGATTACACTTATTGGCGCTACAACAGAAAACCCTAGTTTTGAAGTTATTCCCGCATTATTGTCCCGTTGTCAGGTTTATATTTTAAATGCTTTTACTAAAAGTGACCTTGAAGCTCTTTTGCACCGCGCAATGAAAACTGACAAGGAATTAGCTTTAAAAAAAATCAATCTCAAGGAAACGGAAGCTCTAATAAGACTTTCTGGCGGAGATGGCAGAAAACTGCTCAATATTTTTGAGTTGGTTGTAAATGCTTCACCCGATGGTGAAATCGTAATAACGAATGACAGGGTTTTAGAATTAGTACAACAAAATACTGTTTTGTATGACAAAACAGGTGAGCAACATTATGATATTGTTTCTGCTTTTATAAAATCAATCAGAGGAAGTGACCCGAATGGTGCGGTATATTGGCTGGCAAGAATGATTGAAGGCGGTGAAGATGTCAAATTTATTGCCAGAAGAATGCTTATTTTGTCTAGCGAAGATATCGGAAATGCAAATCCTACTGCTTTTATAATGGCCAATAACACATTTCAGGCCGTTTCTACTATTGGCTATCCCGAAAGCCGTATTATATTAAGTCAATGCGCCATTTATCTTGCAACTTCTCCTAAAAGCAATGCTTCTTATATGGCGATTGGAAATGCGCAACAGCTGGTTAAACAAACCGGCGATTTGCCTGTTCCTATTCATCTAAGAAATGCTCCGACAAAACTTATGAAAGAACTTGGTTATGGTGAAGATTATAAATATTCTCACGATTATGCCAATAATTTTGCAGAACAGGAATTCCTGCCCGATGCTATAAAAGAAACGGTTCTTTATAATCCAGGAAGCAATTCCCGAGAGAATAGCAACCGCGAATTTTTAAAGAACCGTTGGAAGGATAAATATGGGTACTAAACCCTATTTGCATTTTAGAACTTAACTGAAACTTTTTCTGATACTAATTTATCATTTTGGTAATATTCAAAAAACCACTGATTGTCTTTAGCATTTAGAGATCCCTGTATACCATCTTTTATTGCTATGAAAGAATCAGGACGAGATGTCTTAAGAAGTTTCATTACAACTCTTGGCGTTTTATCAATTAACTGAAATCCGTTTTCTGTTGGCTGTGCATATAATAAGTTTGGGTCACTCATATCTGCAACAGGAGATTTAGTTACAGCTGTTGTAGTTACAACCGCAGAAGCTGCAGTAGATAATGGTGTGGCTGTCATACTTTGTTGTGTTGTAGAAACAGGAGCTTTACCACTGTATGAATAATGTAAATTATAAATAGATTTAAAAGCATCGTCAAGCGATTCTCTGTATGCTACATCATAATCTTTTTCTTTGCTTCTTCCGGTTTCAGAAGTGTAAATTACTTTTCCGAAACAATCTTTAAATTCTACATACAATTTCGTCACCAGAAATGCATTGTCTTTTTTTACATCTAAGTATAATAACTGGCAACGATCAATAAGTTCTGCTGGTAATTGTTCATTAGTATAATAAGCCTGAAAACCCGCTTTTAATAAATTTGATTTACTCAATGTTGATAGTCGATACTGATTTTCTGTTTTTAGAAATTCATATTTTACAGGAACTATAACTGCTTTATAATCATTAACAGATTGTGCAAATCCAAAAACAGAAACTAAAAGTGCAATCAACAAAAATTTAATTCTCATAATTATAAATATTTTTTAAGTTCTAATAAGTGATTTATTTGTTTAAAATTCATTGGTGTTTCAACCTTTTTTGCATTAAAAAAAATAGCGTCTATTCCAGCGTTTAGAGCTCCCTGAACATCGGCTTCAAAATCATCACCAATCATAATGCTGTTTTCTTTAGAAGTTTGTGCCAGATTAAGTGCATAATCAAAGATAATACTATTTGGCTTTTTTACACCAGCCAACTCCGAATTTGTTATTGTCATGAAATAACTGCCAAGAGCTGCATTATTTATTTTTTTGTCCTGAACATGTGCAAAACCATTTGTAATAATATGAAGCCTGTATTTAGATTTTAGGTAATCTAAGACTTCAATTGCTCCTTCAAAAAGATAATTATTCTCTGTCAGGAATTCGATATAATCATTGGCAATCTGTTCGATATTTTCGTCAGACATAGCATAACTTAAAGCGTCAAAAGAAAGCTTTAATCTGTTGTATCTTAATTCCTGATGTGTAATCTGATCATACTGATACTGTCTCCAGCATTCCTGATTTATAGGTACATATTTTGAAATAAAATCTACGGTCTTAATATCTGGAAATCTTGAGGTGAAAATACGATCAAAAGCCATTTCAGAATTTTTGTCAAAATCCCAAAGCGTATGATCTAAATCAAAAAAAATGTCTGTAATGGTGGTATTCATAATCTAGAAAATTCCTTCATCTACAAAACTATAATATTTTGTTTCAGTAATAATCAAATGGTCTAAAACTTTAACATCTAGACTCTCCCCTACTATTTTTAATTTGTTGGTAATCTGTTTATCAGCATTACTCGGAATCAGGTTTCCTGATGGATGATTATGACACAAAATCAGACCTGTAGCTCCTGTTTCTAATGCTAGTTTAAAAACTAAACGCGGATCTACAATTGTTCCCGCAATACCACCTTTACTTAATTGAGATTTAGAAATAACTTTATTGGAATTATTAAGAAAAAGCACCCAAAATTCTTCATGAGCCAACTCACCAATTATAGGTTGCATGATTTCAAAAACACCTTTGCTAGATGCAATTTTAGACAATTCGACTGCTGTTTCAGCTCTTCTCCTCCGCCCTAACTCCAGAGCAGCAATAATAGAAATAGCTTTTGCCTCTCCAATACCTTTAAATTCCATTAATTGCACAATAGATAGTTTTGCTAAAGAATTTAAATTACCGGCACTAATTAAAATGCGTTTACATAAAGCAACCGCAGATTCATTACGGCTGCCTGAACCAATTAGTATAGCGAGTAATTCTGCATTACTTAGAGCTTCTTTGCCTTTTAGCATTAACTTTTCCCGAGGCCTGTCGTCTTCAGACCAATTGGTTATGGGAAAATGAGATGTTTCCATTTTATAAAATTAGATAACAGATTTGCGATAAATCTTTCAGGGCTAATTTATAAAAAACAAGAAAAAACTCTCAATAAAATATTTAAAATAAAAAAAGAGAAATCTTCGCCGTTAATTATTGCTTAGATTTCTCTTTTATAATTGCTAATCGATTGTTATTCAATTAATCCTTTGACTTCATCAAAATTCAAACCTCCGTAATTACCTGAACTCATTAACAAAAGCGCAGAATTATCAAGATTTAAATTGAAAAGATATTCTTTGAATTCTGTTGGATTCGTATAAATAATTAAATCTTTTCTATTAAAAGAAGTTGCGATTTGCTCGTAAGTTACTTCTTCAAGTTGTTTGATTTTTACTGCATCAGGCGAATAAAAAACAACTGCTACATCTGCATATTCCAAAGCACCTTCATATTCTTTTAAAAATTCGGCATTTAAGCTGCTATAGGTATGCAATTCCAGACAAGCCACTAAAGTTCTGTTTGGATATTGCTCTTTTACCGCTTTGGTAGTTGCAGCCACTTTACTTGGTGAATGCGCAAAATCTTTATAAGCTACTTTTCCTTTTCCTTCTGCGATTTTTTCTAAACGTTTAGAAGCACCTTTAAAGCTTGCAATGGCTTCATAAAAATCAGCTTCATCAACGCCCATATTTTGGCAAATCCATTTTGCTCCGGCAAGATTGTTTAAGTTGTGGGCACCAAAAACTTCAATCGGCATATCACCTTCCGGAGTTTCTAAAAGTGTCACACCGTCACTTACTGTATAATTTGGTGTATGATAAGGTAATTTTCTTATCGGATTTGTTGCTGCTTCTGAAACGCGTTTTACTTCAGGATCATTTTCGTTGTAAACTAAAATTCCGCCGTTTGTAATTTTTTCTATAAAAATCTCAAACTGCTCTACATAGTTTTCATACGTTGGAAAAACATTAATATGATCCCAGGCAATTCCGGAAATCAAAGCAATATTAGGTTGGTATAAATGAAACTTTGGTCTTCTGTCAATTGGCGAAGATAAATATTCGTCACCTTCCAAAACCACAAAATCATTTTCTTCTGTAAGATGCACCATGGTATCAAAACCTTCTAATTGTGCGCCAACCATATAATCGACTGCAATATTATGATAATGCATCACGTGCAAAATCATTGATGTAATCGTTGTTTTTCCATGCGAACCACCAATTACAACACGCGTTTTATTTTTAGATTGTTCGTATAAAAATTCCGGATACGAATATATTTTTAATCCCAATTCCTGCGCCTTTAATAATTCCGGATTATCCGCTTTTGCGTGCATTCCTAAAATTATCGCATCAATATCCTTTGTGATTTTTTCAGGAAACCAGCCCATTTCTGCAGGAAGAATTCCTTTTTTTTCTAATCTTGATTTTGATGGTTCAAAAATAGCATCGTCACTTCCTGTAACCTGATATCCTTTATTATGCAATGCCAAAGCAAGATTATGCATAGCGCTTCCGCCAATGGCGATGAAATGTGTTTTCATTTAAATTCCAATTTTTTATAAGTTCCAAAATTCAAATAGTACTTAAAATACAACTTTGAAATTGGTTATCATGACTCAAATTTTTGTTTTAATTCCCGTGCTTTTTTAGCATCTTTTAATTTGTTCAAATATAAATTATATAATTTTTGAAATGTGGTTTTTGATTTACCAATTTCATTTGCTTTTATATAATATTTTTCAGCCGACTCATATCGGTCAAAATACTCTTCAATCTTGCCACGTGACAAATAACCATCTACCTGGGATAACTTTAATAGTTCGTTTGAATATAAAATAGCTTTGGATTCGCTTCCGCCAAAAATACCCGGAAGATGCAGATAATATTCCACCAAACCCCAACGTGCCTGAATATGTTTGGGATTAAGCTCAATTGCTTTTTCAAATGATTTTTTGATTTCGTCGGCCATTCCCAAAGCTTTAAATTTATTTACTTCTGAAGCCCGCATGCCTAGAGCGCCTCCGTATTTAAAATAATTATTGGCTTCTGCAGGTTTTAATTCCTTTAGTTTTTTATAATATTCTACCGCCTTTTGCCATGATTTTTTATGCGAAGCAATGTCACCCAAATATTCAATACTTTTTGCATCAGAGGGTTTGGTATTCAAAATTTCTTCAAAAACAAGCTGCGCTTCATCATACTTTTTTGCCTGAAACAACTTCTCCCCTTTTTCAAAAGTCGATTGTGACCAAACAAAAAATGGCAAAAACAAGAAAAGGACTGTAAGTTGTTTCATATCTCAAAAATAACGAAATATAGTATGCATAATTGCTTTTGAATATAAATTAGTAATTTGTACGAAAAATATTTTAGTCCGTTTCCCAACCTTTTTACCAAAAACAACCTCTATAGATTAAAACTTACTTATGAAAAAAATAGTATTTGGACTCTTTTTGTTTTCTACAGCACTTTTTGCTCAAAAAACAGATAAAAATTGGATTAAGATAATTGCCTTAGAAAATGAAGGCAAAATAAAATCTGCAAACGAAATTGTGGAGAAAATTTACAAAAATGCTGTTTCTAAAAAAGACGAAGTACAAATGATAAAATGTTTTTTTTATCAATCTAAGTACATGCAGGTTCTTGAAGAAAATGCACAAACTAAAATCATCAATAAATTAAAAGAAACTATTGCTATAGTTTCAATTCCATCAAAAGCGATTCTGAATCTTGTTTATGCAAAATGTTTAAACGATTATTTGTCCAGAAATGAATATACTATTACGAGAAGAACAAACACGACGGAACTTTCAGATGATTTTCTTACCTGGACTTCAAACAATTTTCAGAGCGAGATCAATGTGGCAGTACAACAGACTACTGAAAACGAAAGCATTTTAAAGAAAACTCCCTTATCAAATTACGAACCGATATTTGATTATTCGTCTGATGAAGATTTCAAAAACGAAAATTTATTTCATTATATTTTAAATGAAAACATTCAATTTTACAAACAAAGAATTCATTCCTGGGAGGTTCACAAAAGTAGTTTTACATTTTACAAAAAAGAGTTATTAGGCAAGGCAGACGATTTTACAAAACTTAATTTTGATTTTGTTACCGAACAAAATCTGCTTAAAGCCCTTACTTTTTATCAAAAACTGGAGATAGAATATCCAACTCAAAGCAATCAGTTTGATCGTATTATTTTTTGCAAAAACTATTTACTTGAAAATAATGATGATTTTGTAACTGCTATTAATGCAATTCAAAAAGTCACAAAAGATGCTGTTTTAATTCAGAAAATTCAGTTAGAAAAAGCTAAAATTCTAACGCAGCAGGCATCAAAAGAAATATTACCAGAAAATCATATAAAAGCAGTTGCCACTCTTGACAGTATCATAAAAGTCGAAAATCGCTCTAATGCATACAAATCTGCATTGTTGCTTAAGCAAAATATAGTTTCTAAATCGATAACGATTCAACTCCAAAAATATATTTATAATGACGAAAACACACGTGCCTTTGTTGAATATAAAAACGTAAACCATTTAAAGGTTTCTTACTTCAAAATCGATCAAAAACAATTGTCTTATTTTCAAAATAATTATAATAAAAGAGACGAATTGGTTGAAGAAATCGTAAAGAATTCACAACCTTCAATATCTAAATCATACGATTTAAAAAA
>SEBM01000735.1 GCA_004296145.1 Flavobacterium sp. | reverse complement strand
ATATAAAGAATTTTGTTACCTAAAATTTTGTTATAGTTTTTTCATGCTTAATTCTCATGTTTTCAGTGTATTTGCTTGTGAAATTTAACCAAAAACTTCTAATATTTTTGTTATATCGAATTTAAATGCATAAAATTTTAATTTTTGCCCATAAAAAAAGCATCCTGTTGTAAGGATGCTTTTAGGGATACTTTATAGTATAAATCTATTCCTGATTTGTTTTCTTTCTCCAAGTAAAAGAGTTAAGAATGTGTCTTTTTGCAAATCTTCCAGGAGAATCTGCATTTACCATTTTCACGTAAGTAGCTTTAGGAACACTGATGTATTCATAAACACTTCCGTTAGAGAAATCAATAATTAAACGACCTTCAACAAATTTATAATCTGTAATTGAACAAGTCGAAATTGTTTCAGTATATTCAGGTAAGTTAAGTTTAATCGTCTCAGGATTAATACTTACCAAAAAGTGATATGCTTCAATAATCGCTTTACTTTTTTCTTCTGCAGCTTTTAAACCAGCATCATCACCTTGAAATTTATCAGGATGAGATTCTTTCATCGCATTACGATAAATTGTTTTCAAATCTTTTAGTTCTGCAGTTTTGTCTACATTTAGTAACTTACGGTATTCAACTATTTTTTTCATAAATAAAAGGTAACTTCTTGTCTATTAGTTTGAAATGGATCTTTTTTACTTCAAAACGACAAATTTTTTGCAAAGGTACACTTTTTTTTAACTTTTTAGTTTTGAAGGATTTTTTTTTTAATCACAGTAGCAGTTTTCAGTTATAATACCGATGACCGTGCCTGAAAACTGGGACTAAAAAATTACTTCTGCTCCGGCTTATAATTAGCTTTATCGAAGTTTTTAGATTTTTTTGGATATTTATCGTAGCTGATATCACTTGGGTTTTCGATTACGGATTTTATTGTAATCCAGTCTCCCACAGTAAAGTTAGAATTTGCCAGTTTGTAATCTAAAAGATATTCTCCACAAAAATAATTGTTGTTTTCATCTTTTTCTATAATTCCGGTATAAACTCCTTTTTGCAGCATTTTTCCGTGTGAATCTTTAGACATGTTTTTCATTTTTAGAATTAATGTGGCAAAGTTACGTAATATATTGTTTGTTTTAGGGAGTTCAGGACAATCTCAGTATATTTGCAGGATGCAGAAAAACTTTAAACCACATCCAAATTCTTTTAAAAATACATTTTGTATATTTAATGAAGTATTGCAAAATGAAATAGAGGGTTTAAAAAAACAATTTGAGAGCAAAGCAGGAAGTACCTATTATTATACAGAAAAAGGTATGTACAGGGTTTCGAATCACTGGGGGAGATTAGCCAATAGCAAATGGCGTCTTATAGCCTGTGAACCCGAAACAGAATCTAAAACCAAAATTGGTTTTGCAGCCTGGAACGAGTTTCATCCGGATAATGCAGAAGACAAACTATATTATATAGAAGCAGATTATGCTAAAAATACTGTAAATTATCAGCACAGGAATAATTTGTCATATGATGGAAAAGCAGTTCTGAGAACCAGTTTTGAAACTGCTAAACGCATTAAACAAATCAGAAACCTGCAGCAGTTAACTTCCTGGGCTAAATATTTTGATTACGAAGATATTAACGACTTAAGAAAACAGATTATAACGGAATTAATTTATACCGAAAAATCATTAGACGAAATTAAAAGAGAAATACAAATTCCAATGTATGGAA
>SEBM01000156.1 GCA_004296145.1 Flavobacterium sp. | reverse complement strand
TAAAATCTATTAAAAGTGGTAATTAAAAGTTAGTCCGACATTTGGTCTAAAAGTTACATCGTCGGGATAAATTTCAGGACGCAATGATAATCTTTCATTTACGTTGAATTGAATCAATGCCGCGTCAACGTTGGCATCAATAATGTTTAAAACATAAAAACCTACTACAAATAAAGCAGATAAATCTCTGTTTCTTTGATAAAATTTCTGTCCGGCAATAAGTCTGCTGTCATCCAGAAACTGATAATCGTCATTATTATAACCTTCTAATCTTCGTTTATAGGCATCACGATAATCATGGTATTTCTTATTATTATCAATATAGAAATACAAACTGGTTCCGATGGCTCCATAAACCAACGGGATTTTCCAGTATTTTTTATTGTATGCCTGACCTAAACCAGGTAGAATAGCAGAATAAAATGCTGCTTTTGCTGGCGTAAGAGGATCTATTTCCTGTAACTTGGTCGTGTCTTTAGCGACCAAAACCGTTTCATCTTTTGCCTGGGCAAAAAGAGAAACGGTTCCTGTTGTAAAGAACAATATAATTATGGGGACAATTTTATTCACTATCCGTTTATTAGTTTTATAATTCTATTAAAGTCGGCTTCTGAACTAAAAGGAATTGTAATTTTTCCTTTTCCATTGCCAGCAACTTTTATATCAACTTTTGAGCCAAAATAATCGTTGAAAGTGTTTTTTTGTGTTTCTCTGACTACAAATGCCGAATCTGCTTTTGGTTTTCCTTCCGCTTTTGGCTGGTGACCTTCGTGGTAATTTTTAACTAAAGCTTCTGTTTCACGAACAGATAAATTCTGACTTACAATCTTTTGATAAATATCTGTCTGAACGTCTAAATCTTCAATGTTGATAATCGCTCTTCCGTGTCCCATGCTGATAAAACCATCACGAATTCCGGTTTGGATAATCGGGTCTAATTTTAAAAGACGTAAATAGTTGGCAATCGTAGAACGTTTTTTTCCAACTCTTTCACTCATCTGTTCCTGAGTTAACTGAATTTCGTCAATTAAACGTTGGTAAGAAAGTGCAATCTCAATAGGATCTAAATCATGACGCTGAATGTTCTCTACTAACGCCATTACTAATGATTCATTGTCATTAGCAATACGAATATAGGCAGGAACATGCGTTAACCCAACTAAAGTAGAAGCGCGCAAACGACGCTCTCCGGAGATTAACTGATATTTATTAAATTCTAATTTACGAACAGTAATAGGTTGAATTACACCAAGTTCTTTAATAGAAGTGGCTAATTCGCGTAATGATTCTTCATTAAAATTACTTCTTGGCTGAAACGGATTTATTTCGATAGCACTTATTTCAAGCTCTATAATATTTCCAACAACTTTGTCAGCATTTTTGTCTTCTACTGATGTAATGTCGTTTTCCGGATCTTTTAATAATGCTGATAATCCTCTTCCTAAGGCTTGTTTTTTAATTGCTTTTGTCATAAAAACTATTTACTGTTTTTCTTTATAATTTCCTGAGCTAAATGAATGTAATTAACTGCACCTTTGCTTGTTGCATCGTAGTTAATGATACTTTCACCAAAACTTGGAGCTTCGCTCAATTTTACATTTCGCTGAATAACGGTGTCAAAAACCATATCGTTAAAGTGTTTCTGAACTTCTTCTACAACCTGATTAGATAAACGTAATCTTGAATCATACATTGTAAGCAACAATCCTTCGATATCAAGATCAGGGTTATGTATTTTCTGAATACTTTTTATAGTGTTCAATAATTTTCCTAATCCTTCAAGTGCAAAATATTCACATTGAATAGGAATAACCACAGAATCAGATGCTGTCAAAGCATTCAAAGTCAGTAAGCCCAAAGAAGGTGCGCAGTCGATAATGATATAATCATATTCGTCTTTAACGCTTTCCAATGCTTTTTTAAGCATGTATTCTCTGTTTTCTTTATCAACCAATTCGATTTCGATGGCAACAAGGTCAATGTGAGCAGGTATCACATCCACATTTGGGGCTGAACATTTAACAACAGTTTCTTTTGGGGTGTGACTGTGTTCAAGTATCTGATAGGTACCAATTTCTACAGACTCTACGTCAATTCCAAGACCAGACGTAGCATTTGCCTGAGGATCAGCATCGATCAATAATACTTTTTTTTCTAAAACACCTAATGAGGCTGCAAGATTTACAGATGTAGTAGTCTTTCCAACGCCTCCTTTTTGATTAGCAATCGCAATGATTTTGCCCATTTATTTTCTGAATTTTGAACCGTAAAAATACAATTATTTATGGTTTTTGAAAATCTATTTTGTTAACATTTGATAAACCTCGGTCAATCGTTGTTTGGTGGGTGTTTCCAAGAATTTGAGTTGGGTTATAAAGAAAAATAGCAACGAAATTCAGCCTTGTTTTTTTCATTTATTTCATCAAAAAAGGTGAAAACCAAAATTTGAATTTTCAAAGTGTGTGAATATTAAATTGAATTTTAGTTTTGCTTTTTTAAATCTTTTACCAAACTTGCCGTAAAAAATAAAATAGTAACAGCGCCTACAATAATACAAAACCACATAAACCAGGATTGCTGCCAGAAGGATTTGTCCTGAACTATACTTTTAACTTCTGTTTTGTGTTTGATATCATAAATATTGATTTGTGGCAAAACAGCTCCAATATTGTTTTTGAAATTAGAAAGATCGTAATCGGGTTGCGTTAAACTTTTGTTTCCTGTTTTAAGCGTATAGCTTTCACCAGCTTCCAGATCAGCAATAATTGAAATTGGTTTTTGATTGAATTTTACAGAAGAAACCATCAGCGGCAGATTATCCTGATTTTCAATTTTTATAAAAATTTCTTTCTCCAGTATTTCCGGAATTGTAAAACTGTTTGTTACATTAGAATTTAATTCAAAAGAAGCAATCTCTTCATCATAAATTTGAGATTTTCTTTTTACTTCGCGTGTTGCTTTTCTGTAGATTACAACTTCTCGGTTATAATAAGTTGGTTTCGAAATTTCAAAAACAACCTGATTTATAACTTGCGGCCTGTCAAAAAGAACATGAATTTGGGTTTCTTTTTTAGAATGAATTTCAGTTGTCTCTATTTTTTTCGGAACAATCAGATCAAGACTTTGGGTTTGGATATTTGTGGTAAAATTTCCAACTTTTAAAATATTGACCGGAAGTGTTTTCTTGTCGTCAAAATCTATTTTTAAATATTTGTACGTACTTAAAGGATATGAAATAGTTTTTACAACACTGGTTTCTGCAGGGCTGTTTAAATCATATAAAGTTTGTGAATCAGATATTCCGAACCATTCTTTTTGGTCGTCACTTCCTGAAACCGAATATTTTTTTACAGCATCAGAATTGGCAATAAAAATTGAAAGCTGTTTGTTGTTTTTAGTCGATGGAACTTCAATAATAATAGAAGTATTTTTTTTAGGTACAGCTATTTTTGAAATTATCGGATATTCCGTAAAACTATCAAAAGAAGTATTCGTACTGTTTTGAATGAAATACGGAATCTCATTTTCTTTAGAATTAAATATTCTGATGTCGCTTAAATCCTGTTTGGAAAATGACCGGATCTCCGTTGATAATCTAATTTCATGAAAGCCATTCTGAGAAACTCCTTTTAGTTTTCCAGCGGTTTGAAATTGACCAAAACAAAAATTGGTCAGCAATAATAATAGTATAAATTTATTCAGTTTCATTTGTTTTTTCAGGCTTGTTTTCGTCTATAACTAAGACTTTAATTTTTTGATATACGAAAGAAATAATCAGAATCAGAATTCCTAAAAGAATGAATGAGATTATTTTTCCGGTTTCAGAAATATTGCTGATGTCGTATAGAAATAATTTTGCAATCGTTAATCCGAGTAAAGTTAAAGCAATTATTCGGAGTGCTTTTGTTTGTTTTTTTATTCCGATAATTAAAAATACAAAGGCCAAAATTCCCCAAAGCACAGGAAAACCGGTTTTGACTATTTTGATTCTCGCTACTTCCATAGTATCGTAAGCTAAAGTCTGGCGGATATAAGCCGGATCCATCTTTTCAGTTTTAAACATATCACTTGCATGAATTTGTGCTACAGTTGTTGGCGAATTTAATAATTTGACACCATGAAGCATTAATTCTGTGCTGGCAATATAAATGACAATAAAAGCAGCGATCCAGGCAAAGCTTTTTTTAGTAAATAAAGAAAAAACCGGTTTTTCTGAATTCAGTTTATAGATTAGGTAAGCAAAATAAATGATAATTAATAAATGGATATAATGAAGGTAAAACGCTATTGGCTGGCCTTCGCCGACAATTAAAATATCTTCGGTTTCTGTAAAGGCATAACGAATGAACCAAAATGCAAACAAAATGATATTTACAACTGCAATTAAAGTTGCACCCTGATTTCCGGTTTCTGTTTTCTTTCTTGCTAAATATCCGGCAAGTAAAGCAAAGAATGTTAAGTGATATAAAATTGGCAAAGAAGCTGCCGAGCTGGAATTTTCTATTGTCATATTAGATTGATATGCAACTTCAAATATTCCTGTCAAATAGCCAATTACAAAGCCCAGTATTAAAATAAAGCTTCTGTATTTTTCGGGATTAAAGCGAAAACCAAGTAATTGGACAGTTTCAGTTTCTTTCTTTAATAAAAACCAAATGCTGAATAAAGAAATTACAGCAAATAAGCCAGTTGTAAATATCGGATTTAGTATAATATTTAAAACATCATCGCCATTATAATATTTATTCCAATCCATTACAAGGCTTATTATCATTAAGCCGTGTACAATTACAGACCCAAAACGATAACTGCTGATTTTTGATTTCTGCGAAAGCCATAATAACAAAACAGCTTCTGCCGCCCAGAATAAGGTAATATAATTTCCTTCAAACTGAATTGGCACAGCGAGTGTTATAAAAGTTAATGTTAAACCAATAAGCAGATAAACCGCTTTTTTGTCCAAACCAAATTTCTTGTATAAAAACCAAGCGTATATTAAATTTAGCAATGCAATTGCAGTTGTAAATAAACCTCGTAATTCGGGATGATAAGAATCTAAAATTGCCATACCTGCTGCATAAAACAAAAAGGTATTGCTGGCTAAAATGGTTAATTGTGCAATAGAAAATTCCCCTTTTGTTCTGATATTGTTGATGATATTCATCAGAATAAAAATAAAATAGAAAATAAAACCAAAGATTAACGCTCCAAGAAAATGCGGTTTTTCGTTTTGTAATTCCTGCGAAAGCCATCCGCCATATAATAAAACGGTAAAAACATACGAAAGAATATTAACCAGATTCCATTTTTTATAATAAGCTAAAGCTAAAATTCCAATATTCAGAATACTTATATAGGTAAATAAAACAACATAATTTCCTTCGCCTGTGCTGACCATAAAAGGAACGGCAAATCCTCCGAGTAAAGAAAGTACAGCAAGTTCTATTCTGTTATAAGATAATGAAATCAAAGCACTAAAAGCCGTAATAATCACCATGATGCTAAAAGCAACAGTCTGACTGAATAAATGGTAATCATGAAATGCAATCCCGATTGTAAAATAGAAAATTGCGATGGCGCCCGCGACAATAACAGAACTAAACGCAGCATAACTTTTGCGTAGTTTATGCGCAATTGCCATAACAAGTGCACCGCACAAAATGCCGATTCCCACACGTGCAGGTTCGTTTATCCAGTCTTTGTCAATAGCATATTTTACAAAATAGCTAATTCCCAAAACCAGAATTAAAACTCCGATTTTATTGATTAGGTTTTCTCCAATAAATTTCTCTAGATCCGGATTCTGCTCTTTGAATTTTTCCCAAAATGATTTTTTAGGAACAGGAGCAACATATAGTTTTGAACCTACTTTTGGTGCCGCGGGTTGTAAACTCTTATCTGAATCCATCGAGAAAACAACTCTTTCAGTTTTTATTTCCGGAATTTCTTCTTTTATAAGTGGGGCAGGAGTTGGTATAGTTTCCTGAGGTTTCTCAAACTTAATTTCTTCTTTTTGTATAACAACCGGAGGAGAAACTATAGGTTTCTCAACTGTTTTTTCAACAGTATTTAGGTTGTCTAATTTTTTACTAAGCTTTTGAATATCGTTTTCCAAAGTATCAAAACGACTTTTGATCGTGTTAATGATATAAATTAAAAAACAAAATAACAGGACTATAAGAAAAACTTCCATAGACGAATAGGATGATGTTAATGATTTGTAAATATAATAACATTTTGATACGATGAGGGTTTTTTAGGCTTTTTTCGTGTTAAGTGAATGGTAATATGTATATGATAAGGAGGGAAATTTGTATTCTGAAATTTACTATCAGAAATAAA
Source organism: Flavobacterium sp. (assembly GCA_004296145.1). Taxonomy (GTDB): domain Bacteria; phylum Bacteroidota; class Bacteroidia; order Flavobacteriales; family Flavobacteriaceae; genus Flavobacterium. Next base: position 1,783 of record SEBM01000156.1, on the reverse strand, counting down.
ATATTCTTATTTCTCAAATTGTTTTGGATAAGCAAAAAATAGATATATATTTGCACCCGCTTACGGGGTGTAGCGTAGCCCGGTTATCGCGTCCCGATTGAGATCGGGAAGAACGCAGATACGAATTCTATGTCTAAATGCTACGGGGTGTAGCGTAGCCCGGTTATCGCGCCTGCTTTGGGAGCAGGAGGCCGCAGGTTCGAATCCTGCCACCCCGACAAAAATCCTTTCTGTGTTTGCAGAAAGGATTTTTTCTTTTATATAAAGTTTGAAATTCTCTATTTTAGAATAGCAAAAACTGATTATCCGGACTCCTAAATCCGATAATAAAAACTTACTTTTGTGCTCATTATTAATACAATCATATTATGTCAGATACAATCGAAAAAATTAAATGCCTTATTATAGGTTCTGGTCCTGCAGGTTATACTGCTGCTATTTATGCTGCCAGAGCTAACATGAATCCGGTTTTGTACCAGGGGATGCAGCCGGGTGGTCAATTGACTACGACAAATGAAGTTGAAAATTTTCCAGGTTATGTTGATGGTGTTACAGGACCAGAAATGATGGTTCAGTTACAGGAACAAGCAAAACGTTTTGGAGCAGATATTCGTGACGGATGGGCTACAAAAGTTGATTTTTCAGGAGATATTCATAAAGTTTGGATTAACGATTCAATTGAATTACATGCTGAAACTGTTATTATTTCTACAGGTGCATCAGCTAAATATTTAGGATTACCATCAGAACAACATTATTTAAATATGGGTGGAGGAGTTTCTGCCTGCGCTGTTTGTGACGGATTTTTCTACCGTAATCAGGAAGTGGTAATTGTTGGAGCAGGAGATTCTGCTTGTGAAGAAGCACATTACTTATCTAAACTTTGTAAAAAAGTAACGATGTTGGTAAGAAGCGAAAAATTCAGAGCTTCTAAAATTATGGAAGAACGCGTTCGCAGAACTGAAAATATCGAGATTTTGATGAATCATGATACTGTTGAAGTATTAGGTGATAATAATGTAGTGCATGCGATTAAAGCATTAAACAAAACTACAGGAGAAGTTATCGAAATTCCGGCAACAGGTTTCTTCGTAGCAATCGGACACAAACCAAACACAGATATTTTTAAAGATTACATTACACTAGACGAAACGGGTTATATCGTAAACACTCCGGGAACATCTTACACAAATGTACCAGGTGTTTTTGTAGCCGGTGATGCTGCAGACCACGTTTACCGTCAGGCAATTACTGCTGCAGGTACAGGTTGTATGGCAGCTTTGGATGCTGAAAGATATTTGGCTTCTAAAGAGTAATAAAAAGTCGCAGTTTTCAGTTTCAGTTTTTACTGGAACGTGAAGAGAAGACTTAAAAAATAAAAAGTCCCAATCAGATTATGATTGGGACTTTTTATTTTAATAAGTTTCAGACTGAAAACTGAAACTGAAAACTGCGACTAAAACCTATTTTAGTTTCTTAATCAACCTCGCTTCTTCAGAAAAACGGGTTAATTCTATTTTTGGATTTCCAAGAAGAGAAAGTTCTGCTTTATCTCCAATTGCTATTGAAACAGCGATTTCAGCCAAAATAGTTCCCGTTGAAGAACTTTCTGCGGTTACATTAGATTCTTTCAAAGTGAATTTTGTTCCGGTAAAAACTGAATTATTGTCTAAACGAATAGTGGCTTTTTCTGCAATACCTTCAATAGTAGCGGTTGCTTTTTGGTACAAATCACATTTGAATTTGATAGCAGAAACCAATGTTTTGACAGAAGAATTTTTAC
>SEBM01000734.1 GCA_004296145.1 Flavobacterium sp. | reverse complement strand
AAATATCAGTCCTATATTTGCACCACCTAAAAATAGGGACATTCCTCCTTAGCTCAGTTGGTTAGAGCATCTGACTGTTAATCAGAGGGTCCTTGGTTCGAGCCCAAGAGGAGGAGCAAAAAAGACTTACAGAAATGTAGGTCTTTTTTGATTTTAATACTTCCCTATTTCAATTTATTTAAAGGATTAATGGATCAATCTCAAAACTTGGGGACTAGGCAAAAAGTTTAGACAACCTGAACAGGAAGAACGCCTCATGTGATCAATTGCAAAACTATCGATTCAGTTCAAATCATGAACAATTGCAACAAAAAATCATCATTTTTTTAGAAATTTTGTAGATATTTATCTACAAACGCAAATAAATGGCAAAATTTTCATTTTGCGAATAATTTAGTTGTAGTATTTTATTAATAGGAATTAATATTATGTTTTTCATTTATACGAAAAATCTGCTATAATTTTTGTCAGCTATTTTGTGAATATTTTCCGTAGCAAATTGATTAGATAAAGCTTAGTTTTAAAAAGAGCATTTCAAAGTATTTGCAGGATTGAAAAATAGTTCTACATTTGTTGTATAAATATTTCACCACTATAGTAAAAATATCGGTAAATATTTCATAACATCTGAGTATATTCCATATTGGTTTGATGTAAAAGTTTCGAAATAATGAAAAACACAAATCCGAATATATTCCATTATTGGTAGTATTAAAATTTAAACCTTAAATATATTTATTATGTCATTTAAAACCGTTTTAGAGTACGCAGGAAAAAAGCGTAACGTACTGTCTGTAGAATACGCAATGCTACAGGAAACCGACAAAACAGGAAGACCCTCTTCCGTTACCCGTGGCGGTAAAATCTTTATTACAGTAGAAGGTACCGGTGAGACCGATCTTTTCGAATGGATGACGAATTCTTTCGAAAGAAAAGATGGTGTTGTTAAATTCACCAAAAGAGACAGCGATGCTACATTGAAAGAGCTTAAATTCAAGGAAGCCTACATCGTAAAATACAACGAAAATTTTGACGCATCGGGAGACAATCCATTAACTGAAACTTTCGTGCTTTCGGCAAAAGAAATAGAAATGGGTAATGCTAAGCATACCAACGAGTGGGTGTAATCCCTTATTCAAGCAATCCATTAAATTTCTTTAATTCAAATTAATTTTATTGTATAGATAGGGATTCAGATAAACTGATTTCATTTGTTTCCTTATCGTCTATAATTTCATTTTGGGTCAATATTTTTAAAAACACAAATTCTATTCATAACACTTAAAATTTTACAATTATGTCATTTAAATCCATATTAAAAGTAGCAGGGAAAAACTACAACGTATTAAGCGTAAACTATGGTTTATTTCAGGAAACCGATGCTACGGGAAGACCATCTACCATTACAAGAGGTGGTAAAATAGATATCACTGTTGAGAGTACAGGCGAGACCGATTTGTTTGAATGGATGACCAATTCATTCGAGAGAAAAGACGGAAGCGTTGTGTTCTACAAAAGAGACAATGATGCTACGTTGAAAGAACTGAAATTTTCAGAAGCTTACTTGGTAAAACATAAAGAAAAGTTTGATTCTACAGGTGAAAATCCATTGATAGAAACTTTTACCATTTCTGCAAGAGAGATCGAGATGGGAACAGGTAAGTACATCAATGAGTGGGTGTAAACCATTTGATGTAGGAAAATGGGTAATATAAATATTGCCCATTT
>SEBM01000155.1 GCA_004296145.1 Flavobacterium sp. | reverse complement strand
GTAATTGACAATGTAAAGTTGATTAATAATAATTTGCAGAAGGGGTAATAAAGTACGTTTTTACGTACGCAAAAATCCGACTTGTATTTTCTTCAAAATAATTTAGGATTAAAAAAAGTGCTTTATCTGCACAGATTGTGATTAAATTTGGATTTATAATATCCTGAATGCCACTGTTAATTAATATTTAATTAAAAAAACGAAGAAGGTGAAAATTTCATCTATTGCTTTTTGTATTTTTGTTAAAACTTTCCAAATAATGAAAAAAATATATTTATTTCTAAGCACAGCTTTATTGGTTGCTGCAGCTGCCTGTTCATCAGGAAATGATTCAGGAAATGATCCGGGACCAAGCACTTATGACCGTAAGGTGCTGTTGACCAACTGGGCAGACAATATTATTATTCCGAGTTATGTAAATTATCAAAATAAAGTTCAGGTAATGATCAATGCTGCGACTGCATTTAATACGGCTCCTGCAGTTGCAACTCTTCAAACTTTGAGAACAGCGTGGTTAGATGCCTACAAAGCATATCAGTATACTGCCATATATAATGTTGGAAAAGCAGAAGAAACCAACTATAATATGAGCGCTAATACATATCCGGCTAGTAAGACAGGTATTGAGGCTAATATTGCTTCAGGAACTTATAATTTAGCTTTGTTGTCACAATTCGATAAACAAGGTTTTCCGGCTCTTGATTATTTATTAAATGGTTTAGGTGCTGATGATGCTGCAATTGTTTCTTTTTATACAACCAATGCCGCAGCAGCTAAGTATAAAAACTACCTTACTGCACTGACTGCCAAATTAAAAACAAATGTTGATGTTGTAGTTGCAGACTGGAATTCAGGATACAAAGCATCTTTTATAGCCAACACCAGTAACTCTGTAAGTGGTTCAGTAAATATAATGACGAATTTGTTTGTTAAGAATTTTGAGAAAGATATCCGTAGTGGCAAACTAGGAATTCCGGCAGGATTATTTTCAAATGGTACTGTATTTCCAGACAAGGTAGAAGGGTATTATAAAAATAATATTTCTAAAGAATTGATGGTGATCAGTATTCAGGCAAGCCAGGATTTCTTTAACGGAAAACATTTTGGAAGCGCAACGACAGGTGAAGGATTAAAAAGCTATCTGGATTTTGTAAATGCGGTAAGAGACGGGAAAAAATTAAGTGACATTATAAACACACAATACGCAGCTTGTCTTCAGGTGTCAGGAACTTTAAACGACAGTTTTTCGCAACAGATTACAACCAATAATGCACTTATGGTTACTGCTTATAATGAACTGCAGAAAAACGTAATCTACACAAAACTTGATATGATGCAGGCATTAAATATTACCATCGATTATGTTGATGGAGATGGTGATTAATGAAGACCAGCATAATAAATTATTTAAACCGGTATTCGGATGCATCGACGCTGGCCTTTTTCAGGCTGGCGTTCGGTTTAATGATGGTATTGAGTCTGATCAGATTTGTATCTTACGGATGGGTTGATAAGTTTTATATCCAGCCTGTATTTCATTTTACCTATTACGGATTTGAATGGGTAAAACCTTTAGGAATATATACTTACGTTATTTTTCTAATCTGCGGAATCTCAGCATTATTCATGGCATTGGGATATAAGTACAAAGTTTCGGTGACGACATTTTTCCTGAGTTTCACTTATATTGAGCTTATGGATAAAACGACGTATCTGAACCATTACTATTTTATATCTGTGGTGGCATTTATCATGATATTTCTTCCGGCAGGAGCTTATTTCTCTGTAGACGCCTATAGAAATCCCAGGAAAGCTTTTCAGCAGATTCCATCATGGACAATCGATATTTTAAAGCTATTGCTTGGCATTGTATATTTTTATGCTGGTCTCGCCAAGCTTAACTCAGACTGGCTTATTGAGGCTATGCCTTTAAAAATATGGCTTCCAAATAATATGGATTTACCTCTTATTGGCAGGTTTTTAAACGACAACTGGGTGCATTATGCCTTCAGTTGGACGGGAGCTGTTTATGATCTCAGCATTCCGTTTTTGCTTTTGTGGAGAAGGACAAGAATTTTTGCTTTTGCAATGGTTGTGGTGTTTCACATCCTTACCAAAATACTTTTCCCAATTGGCGTTTTCCCGTATGTAATGATTGTGAGTTCGTTATTGTTTTTTGATTCTCGTTTTCACAAAAGGATTTTAGATTTCATAGGAAATCTGCTTCGTTTGCCTCAAAATTATTTTGATAACGGAAGACAGAAAAGAGAATTTTTTACCGGTGTTTACCGTCTGAAATGGATTATAGTTTCCAGTTTTCTGGCTTTTCAGCTGTTATTTCCTTTCCGGTATTTATTATATTCTCAGGAACTTTTCTGGACAGAAGAAGGTTTTCGTTTTTCATGGCGCGTGATGCTAATGGAAAAAGCCGGTTATACACAATTTATGGTTTTAGACGGTAAGACCAAAGTACCGGTTATGGTTACCAACAGACAGTTTTTAACCGCTTTTCAGGAAAAACAAATGGCATTTCAACCCGATTTTATATTACAATATGCTCATTTTCTGCATGATTATTACCAAAAAAAAGGCGTTTACAATCCAGAAGTCAGGGTAGAGAGTTATGTTGCCCTAAACGGAAGATTAAGCAAACCTTATATTGATCCAAAAATAAATTTAGCCACACAAAATGAAAGTTTCAAACATAAAACATGGATATTGCCCTTTAATGATGAGATTAAAGGTTTGTAGTTTTATCCTATTTTTTTTAATGTCAATTCAGGGTTTTTCCCAGTTTAAGATCTCCGGTTCCGTAACCGATGATCACGGAAGTCCTTTGTCAAAAGTGGAAGTTTACAATAAAACAACTTCACAAAAACAGCTTACTCAGACCGATGGAACATTTTCGTTTGAAGTAAAACAGCAGGGAGATTATGATTTTGTATTTTATATTGAAAACTACGCTTTAGTTGAAAAAACAATTAATACTTCTGATCCCGAATCAAACATTACACTTGAAAAAGCCAATACCTTATCTGAAGTTTTTGTCAGCCAGCAGAGAGACAAAATCTTTGCGCTTAATAAATTAAAGGATATTGAGGAAACAGCAATTTATGCCGGAAAGAAGACTGAGGTTATTTCACTTAATAAAATTACGGCAAATAAGGCAGCTAACAATGCCAGACAGATTTATGCGCAGGTTGTAGGGCTTACTATAAATGAAAGTTCTGATGGCGGACTTCAGCTGAGTATTGGAGGACGCGGACTGGATCCAAACAGGACAGCTAATTTTAATACCCGCCAAAATGGTTATGATATTAGCGCTGATGTACTTGGTTATCCTGAAAGTTATTATGCTGCTCCAACAGAAGCACTTGAAGAAATCCAGATCGTACGCGGTGCGGCTTCGCTTCAATATGGTACACAGTTTGGCGGACTGGTTAATTTTAAACTCAAAAGTCCGGCAAAAAAACCTGTTGAATTCCTGACTCGTAATACAGTTGGCTCTTACGGGCTGTACACTAATTTTTCGTCTTTAAGCGGAACAGTTGGGAAATTCAGCTATTATACTTTTTTCAACTACAAACAGGGTGACGGATTTCGTCCAAACTCTCATTTTGAAAGCAAAAATTATTTTGCAAACCTGAATTATCAGTTTACAGAGAAAACGTCACTTCATTTTGATTATACTTATTTCACTTATCTGGCGCAACAGGCGGGAGGACTTACAGATGAAATGTTTAATGAAGATCCAACACAGAGCAACAGAGCAAGAAACTGGTTTGCTGTTGATTGGAATTTATTTGCGCTGCGTTTGAAACATCATTTTGATCATGGAGCTGATTTCTCGCTTCAGTTATTCGGATTGGATGCCAGCAGAAAAACAGTTGGTTTTAGACCAAACAGAGTTGATAATGCAGATATTCCCGGTACAGTACGTGATTTAATCGTAGGCGATTTTGTCAATTGGGGAGCTGAAGCACGTTATTTAAAAAAATACACTATCGGAAGTAATTCTAATGCTTTTTTAATTGGAGCAAAATATTATCAGGCAAGAAATACGGGGTTACAAGGGCCTGGAAGTACTGGAAGCGGTGCTGATTTTAATCTTGCTGATAAAGAATTTCCATATTATCAAAATCAATCCGATTATGTTTATCCGAATTTGAATTTTTCTGTTTTTGGAGAAAATATTTTTAAAATCACACCTTCTTTTTCTATAACTCCGGGCTTTAGATTTGAAAAAATTAAAACAAGAGCAGAAGGTTATTATAGAAAAATTAATCTGGATTTGGCAGGAAACGTAATATTAGACGAAACCGTTCCTGAGAATAATGTTAAAGACAGAAACTTCTTTTTATTTGGTGTAGGATTGAGTTACAAACCAAAACAGGGAATCGAGTTTTATGGAAATATCTCGCAAAACTACCGTTCAGTAACATTTAATGATATTCGTACAGTAAACTCAAATCAGGCTATTTCTCCTGATATTACCGATGAAAAAGGATTTACTTCTGATGTAGGGATCCGTGGGCAGTTAAATGAAGTAGTAAGTTTTGATTCAAGTATTTATGCACTGTATTATAACGACAAAATTGGAGAATTTCCTGCATCAATAAATGGATTATATTATCGTGTAAGAGGTAATGTAGGTACAGCATTAACTTATGGTTTTGAAACTATGGTTGATTGGAATCTGGCTGGAACTTTTATGAAAGAGAATGAAGATTTTCTTTGGAATGTTTTTGCCAATGTCGCAATAACTGATTCCCAGTATTTAAAATCACAAATACAAAATGTAGAAGGGAAAAAAGTAGAATTTGTACCTCTTTTTAATATTAAATCCGGTACAAGAGCAGGGTGGAAGAATCTTCTTGCCAGTCTTCAGATTACTTACTTATCGGAACAGTTTACAGATGCATCGAATTCTCCGGTTAGTACCCAGGGAATTTCAAAAGGAATCGCCGGACCAATTCCGTCTTACTTTGTAGCCGATTTTTCTGCTTCATACAAATGGAGAAAATGGAAACTGGAAGCAGGAGTTACCAATTTTACAGACAAGAGTTATTTTACAAGAAGAGCAACCGGATATCCGGGACCGGGAATTATTCCTTCTGATCCAAGAACATTTTATACAACACTTGAATTTATGTTCTAATAGCATTCATTTTTAGAATGTCCATAAAAAAAAGCCGAATATAATCTGATTATATTCGGCTTTTCTATTTCTTTAATTAAATACCTACAACGAATTAATGTAGGCTAAAAGATTCTCACGATCAGCCGCAGTCAATTTTTTGTATTTATCTTTTGCAGTCTGCGCTTCTCCGCCGTGCCATAAAATAGCTTCTTCTACATTTTTTGCTCTGCCATCATGCAAAAGATTGGTGTGGCCGTTTACAATTTTTATAAGGCCAATTCCCCATAGCGCAGGAGTTTTCCATTCAGATCCTGAGGCTTTAAAATCAGGCGTATTGTCTGCCAATCCCGGTCCCATATCATGAAGTAACAGGTCGGTAAAAGGACGAATAGTCTGATTACGAAGTACTGTGATAGGATGTGTATTACCAGTCTGCATTTTAGGAATATGACAGGCGATACACTGAAGTGTCTCAAAAGTCTTTTTTCCTTTCAGGACATTCTGATCTGTATAATTACGTCTTGCCGGAACAGCAAGTGTACTGGAATACATAGCCATTTTATCCAGATTATTATCTGTAATTTCAGGACTTCCACCATTTGGAATACCAGAAATATCATAACCTGTAGGGCCACTTTCATTTGGAAAGAGAGCAGAGGTGATTCCCATATCACCGGAAAGCGCTGCTGCCACCTGTTGTTTTACATTAGGCTGGTTGGCTTTCCATCCAAAACGTCCGAGTTTTACAGAAGTGGAAACAATGTCATATACATAATTTGCTTTTCCTGAAATACCATCTTTATTACTGTCATTCTCATCCGAAAATCCTAAAATAGTACTTTCAGAAACTGCCTCCAAAAGACCAAGACCAATAATTTGATTCGCTATTCGGGGCGACACCTGTACGCTTGATGAAAGTGGTCCGTATCCTAAATTGTTAATCGTATAAATTGGTTTTTGAAGTACAACTGTGGTTCCGTCATCAAAAGTTTCGGTTATCTGCTGATAAGTAATTGTATAAAGTCCTTTAGCAGTTTGTCCTAAAATAGCATGATCCTGTAGTTGACCTCCATATACCGGGTCGGGTAGTCCCGCTCCGTGAGCATCAAATCCTGGGATACTTAGACGCAACAAAAGACCCGCTCTGTCTTCGCCATCAAAAGCTGGTGGTCTTCCGCGGCCGTCCTTAAAGTGGCAGCTGGAGCAGGAGTGGGCATTAAAAAAAGGTCCTAGTCCATCACGGGCTGTGGTAGACGAAGGCGCCGTTACCCAACTTTGGCGGAAAAGTGAATTTCCAACCCCAAAATCAGATTGTTGCTCAAAGGTAAGCGATGCGATAAAAAAGCCGAAAGCTTCTTCACTGGTGTTAAAAACAGTAGTTTCTCCTCCTGAAAATTGTTCGCCTTCTTCAGCCGTAAGTGGAATATAGCTTTCTTCATTACTGCTGTCGCTGCATCCCTGCAATCCAAAACAAGCCAGAAAGCCTAAAACAAATAATTTTTTCATTGTATAATACAGAAAAAGTGTTCTGCAAAAGAACACTTTTTATTTTAATTTTTATCAGAATAGATTGAATATTAGCTATTAACGATAATGTTGATTTTAGCAGCTCCTGCTAATAAATTAGCTCCTGAATTTTGTAATTGCTGAACAGCAGCTTTAACTTTTGCACCTTCAACAGAAGTTGGACCTCCTGAAATAGCGAAGTCAAAAGGAATCATTATCGCTGCCACTTTTGTTACAGAGGCATTTAAAGAAGTCTGAGTATCATTATAAACTGTTATATCAGCTTGTTTTACCAAATCTTCCAAAGAAGCTCCGTCAATACTTCCGTATTTTCCCTGATATACATTGATAACGCCTTGTAGGTTTAAAGCAATATCTCTGTGAGTATTGTCACTAAAGCATGAGTGCTCATCTTCCTGACTTTCGTTTTCTACCGCTGTATTCATTCTTTCAATTGGAAGTTCAGCTGAAATTAGCGTTGTTATTCCAAGGTAAATGTTTTTAATAGCATCATTTTCTGGTAACGCCAGGAATTTAGTTCTGTAAACACCACTTGGTTTCCATTGTTGTACCAAATAATCTAAGTTATCAGTAAGTAAATCAGCACAGAATTTTAAGTAATCTGCTCTGCGTCCCTGGTTAGCAGCAGTTCCGCCGGCACCCATTACATAATCCGTATAAGGTCTCTGACCCGGTAGTTTTGCTGAAGGATCAGTTAAATCCTGCCCCCATAATAGAAATTCTATAGCATGGTAACCAACACTTACATTAAGTTCATCTTCGTCTAAAGCATTTTGATCAGCTAAAATCTCTTTGCTTAGCGTTGGGAAATCTGTTGCATTATTAATAATTCCGGCAGTTGCATTTCCTTCAACATAATCAATAAAGTTTTCATCCAAAGGCCAAGAGTTCAAAAGACCTTCTGGTCCGTTGTCGTCTCCGTCAATAGGTCCGTTTGCAAAACGGAAAGCTTCTGTAGTACCGTAGCTTTCTCTTGATGTTTTCCAAGCCGTTTTTGCTGCTGTAAAATTAGCATCTGTCGGTGTTGCTGTAAAAGTATTAATAGCTGTTTCAAGAAGTACAGCATCGTCATATGCTTTTTTATAATTTGCATATACAATATCTGCATAATTAGCAATGACCTCTTTTTTGGTAACTGCTACTTCTACTGGCTCGTTATTGTTATTGTCATCATCATTGTTGCTGCAGGCAAAAAATGCCATTACAGTAAACAGGACAGCACCTGCTTTAACATATAGGTTTTTCATTTTGGCTTATTTAGAATAATTAAACATAGCAAATGTATGTATTTAGGATTATGTATCATACATAATAATGTAATATTTTTAAGATTAAGACAATCTTAAGAATTTAAAACAGGTTCATTTTATAAAAAAACCAGGTGCAATCTCCTTGTAATTATTTATAACAAAATCAGCAACGTTTTAACAGTGATTTAATTTTTTGTTGACGCTACTTTAATT
>SEBM01000733.1 GCA_004296145.1 Flavobacterium sp. | reverse complement strand
CACCAATACCCATTAAGTTGTTAAGCTTTTTGCTCTTCACAAAATTAAGGTTCGTTAATTTTTCTTTGTAGAAAGGTGTTTTTATCAGGAAGGCATTAATGATCATCCCGATAATCCACGAGAGAAAAGTAATAGATAAACTGAAAGTAATTTGTTTTATCACAAGTTATCAATTATTATAAGCAACGCATTACACCAACACTTGTTAGTTTATTAGTCTTGTCGTAAGAATATGTTTTAGTCGAACCATCTTTAGCAACGAGTGTAACGGATTTAAAATTTAGTGCTCCGGTTCCATCTTTCCCTATAAAAGTTTGCTTGTTTTTTTCTCTAATTATTTCATTTTGAAGTTCCAGTTTTCGAGGGTTTAGTTTATAAGATTTGAAGCCGGAAAAGATTAAATCGGAGTCGGTTTTATAACTGTAAATCATTTCACTTTCTACCTGTCCTTCGCGAATTATACGGCCAAATTTATCGTAGATGTAAGTAATATCTGAAATGATGGATTGATCTGATCTTTTAGAAAACCTACGAACACATTGCATTTGGTCATTCAGGAAAAAAGTTTCAATTGAGTACGGCCTTGAACCACTGAAGCTAACCGTATGGTATTTGTCTTTTTCGGAAATAAAAACAGTAGAATCAGTTGAATTTTCGTCGCCACTGATAATTTTTTTGATTAAGCCATTATGATCTCGAACATATTTTGAATAGCCATTGGCTTTGCCATTTAACGTATTTTCCAATGAAAGCATTACGTTTTTATCACTGTAAAGATAGTTTCCGCCATATGGCGATTTTGTAGTCATTAAACTATCACTAAACATTTCGAAAACTCTTTTTGTACACGTCATTTTCGGACTGCCATCATCATAAGCTTTACTGTAATGAACTGAATTGGCATTTTTAATTAACTTTTGAGCATAGAATTCATCCGGTGCGAATTTTATCTTAAGTACAGCTTGCATGTCTAACTGTGCATTTTTTTGATTACGCTCATCTAGTGTTTTAGGAACCAGGTAATCGGCATTGCCTATGTTCAAATAAGTTTTGATCGTTTTTAAATACTGATCAGGATTAATCACTAAAACCGGTTGTTCTTTACCATTTGAAATAACCATCCCGAACGTTTTTTTAACATTTGGCCGATAGAAAATATATTTACCGTTTACATTGGTATATTCTACAATATTCTCTTTCCCAATATTGAATATCGGAAAACTGGTGTATACCGAGCCGAAGTAAGCATTAATTTCCTTGCTTTTTTGCATGTGATTTTTAAAACCTTGGCTTTCGTCATCGATTCCAAAAAACACGACGCTAGGAGAGGATTCAGTAAAGCCAATTGCTGCCTTTTCGCCTGACGGCTTTGCCTTTATGAAAATGCTTTGGGAATATGAAACTATTGAAATTGAAGCATAAAAAAACAATAAAATCACTCTTTTCATAACAGATAAATTAATCTTTAGTAAAAGGGATGTCTGAAATAAATAGGGATTTAGCAGCAGTTGTAATAAATTTTTACCTTTTGCTCTTTTTCGCTCCAGGCGATGTAAAGATTGTTTTCTTTGCCCAGGCGATATTTAAAGCCATTTAAACCCGATTTTTTAAGCTCTTCATAAAGTGCCTTATCCGGAACATAATTATCTGCTTTATCTTCAGGCATCACCGCTGGTTCAATAAAATTATCATCAGCAAAAAAATCATCTGCTATGGTTTTCAAAAATACAATC
>SEBM01000732.1 GCA_004296145.1 Flavobacterium sp. | reverse complement strand
AAAACGAGAGGCTCAACAAATTTATAGGTTTAGGTCTATTTAAATGGATTGTTAAAAATACTTTCTTCAGATTTTTTAATCAAAAAATCAAAATCAACAAGAGAATTGAAAAGGTTGATCTGGTTAAATTACGTAAAGAAATGACGATTTCTGAAATTGATCATTTAGTAGCTTTTATTTTCGTAAATTGTTTTAGTTTATTTTCGTTTTATAACTTTAAATTTATAGCTGGCACCATGATGATGCTAGTAAATGTACTGATGAATTTGTATCCATCTTTATTACAACAAGAGAATAAAAGGCGAATAGATCAATTTTTAAATAAATTTTAAAACGTTATCTATCATAAGTTATGATCCTGACATGTGCCGATATTTCATCGGTAGCGTAGTTGAAGGATTAGGTAAAGCTCTGAGACTACGTCCAGACCGACCAGAATTTTAAAAAGCTTTAACATTTACAACCTATGATTGATGAAATCCAATCTTACAACAATAAACAAACAGCATCAGATGTAAACGTTTGTGATTTGTTAGCCAATACAATTGACACCGAATTAACCGAAGCTGAAAGCAAAATCTGGCATGCTCATCCCGTTTGGTTTTTAAATGGTAATCCGATTGTGGGTTATAGCAAACAAAAAAAAGGAATTAGGTTAATGTTTTGGAGCGGTGTAGATTTTAATGAAGAACAATTAAGTGTAAAAGGAGCTAAATTTAAAGATGCTTCACTTTTTTATAATGAAATAACGGAAGTTGATTTACAAGATTTAATCCGCTGGCTACAAAAATCAAAAACCATTCAATGGGATTATAAAAACATTGTAAAACGAAAAGGAAAATTAGAGCGAATTGTATGAACGTAACACCTGAACATAACGAAAAAATAGCCAAAATGACTTTTACTTCTGTTTACCCTCATTACGTTACCAAGGTAGAGAAGAAAGGCAGAACTATGGAGGAATTACACGAAGTGATTAAATGGTTAACTGGCTATACCGAAGAACAACTCCAAAAATTCATCAATGAGAAAACCACTTTTAAGGACTTTTTTGAGCAAGCTAATTTGCACCCAAATGCCAATTTAATTACTGGTGTAATTTGTGGTTACAGAATTGAAGAAATTGAATACCCACTAACAAAACAGGTAAGGTATTTAGATAAATTGGTTGATGAATTGGCCAAAGGGAAAAAGATGGAGAAAATTTTGAGGGTTGGATAGCTAAACCTCACCCCTTAATCACCTCTCCTTGAAGAGAGGGGGCGAGGATCATAAAGACAACGGTTAAAACCACTTACTTTTCATCCCTCTCTTCAATGAGAGGAACAGCATAAAAGAACATAAACCACTGACTTTGATAGGGTGAGGTAAATACAAGACCTTACCAGCTGTTCATCAATTACCTCCTACTTTGTCAATCTTAATCTACATCACGCCCTTAAGATTGACAAAGTTTAAAACCGATCCCTTAACAAATACAATGTTTTTTAGACTTACGAAGTTTAAAAAACTTCGTAAGTCTTCTGCTGTTAGATATTTTTAATGTCAAATCCCTATCAAAGGATTTATAATCCTTAAAATCAACCTCCTATTTTGTCAATCTTAATTTACATCACGCAATTAAGATTGACAAAGTTTAAAGCCAAATTACTGCACCCTGCTGAGCAAACCAAGAAAATAGTAGAGAACCTTTGTTAATTAGCCCCGATTGCACGGAAAGCCCGGAGCGAGGCA
>SEBM01000154.1 GCA_004296145.1 Flavobacterium sp. | reverse complement strand
TTCTTATATCTTCGAACACTTCTTTGGCTTTATTCGTTTTAAGGCTATCATAATAGGCAACGCCTAGGGTGTTTTGAATCTTATAGTTAATTGAAAAACTAAAGTAATAAAAAAAGATTATATCAATCCTTTTATCTTAGCGTGCTGTAATAACATAATAGTTTTGGCATCTGTAATTTCACCAGATTCAATCATGGCGTAAGCTTCATCAAAAGTATATTCCAGAACTTCAATATTTTCCTGTTCTGCATCTAGTCCGCCGCCTTCGCTAACTTTCATGTTTTCTTCATATTCTCCAACAAAAAGATATAAAATCTCTGTTACAGAACCCGGTGACATATAGGTTTCGATAACTTTTTGAACTTTTTTTAAACGATAACCTGTTTCTTCTTCTGTTTCGCGAATAATCGCCTGCTCCGCATTCTCTTTATCTAAAAGTCCTGCACAAACTTCAATCATCATTCCGGTTTTATTTCCGTTAAGGAAAGTCGGTAAGCGAAATTGCCTTGTTAGAATGACTGTTTTCTTTGCAGCATTATAAAGTAATATTCCGGCTCCGTTGCCACGATCGTATACTTCACGGATGTGCGATTCTACTGGCTGATTTTCTTTTTTATAATCAAAAGTAACTTTGTTCAGGACATACCAATTATCTGATAATAACTTAGTTTCCTTAATTTCAATTTCCGGATTTTTTCTCATGGTAAATATTTTGTATAAAAAAACGCTCTGGTTATCAGAGCGTTTTGAATATTATTTTGTTATAGTTTGCTTTCTGTCTGGTCCAACCGATACAATTTTGATTGGCACTTCAACTTCTTTCTCAATAAATTCAATATATTCTTTTAGCTCAATTGGTAATTGATCGTAAGTTGTCAATCCAGTTAAGTCAGCTTTCCATCCTTTAAACTCTTTGTAAACCGGAGTTACGTTTTCCGGCTCGATATTATATGGGAAGTGAGCAATATTTTGTCCTTTATAGTTGTATTCTGTACACACTTTTAAAGTTTCAAAACCAGAAAGGACATCACCTTTCATCATCATTAATTGCGTTACACCATTTACCTGAATAGCGTATTTTAAAGCTACTAAGTCTAACCATCCGCAACGTCTTTGTCTTCCTGTAACAGAACCAAATTCGTTACCAACTCTTGCCATTGTAGCACCAACTTCGTCAAAAAGTTCAGTAGGGAAAGGTCCGCTACCAACACGTGTTACATACGCTTTAAAGATTCCGTAAACTTCTTTGATTTTATTAGGAGCAATTCCTAAACCAGTACAAGCACCTGCTGCAGTAGTGTTTGATGAAGTTACAAAAGGATAAGTTCCGAAATCAACATCTAATAAAGATCCCTGAGCACCTTCGCACAGAATAGATTTACCAGCTTTTTGAGCTTGGTGCATGTATTCTTCACTATCAATAAAATCTAATTTTTTAAGTTCTTCAATAGCTTCAAAAAACTCTTTTTCAAGTTCAGCTAAGTTATATTGAATCGCTACATCATAGAAAGCAATCATAGCTTCATGTTTGTCAGCCAAAGCTCTGTAACGATCGTTAAAATCTTCTAATTCAATATCTCCTACACGTAAACCATTTCTACCTGTTTTGTCCATGTAAGTTGGTCCAATTCCTTTAAGGGTAGAACCAATTTTTGCTTTTCCTTTTGAAGCTTCAGAAGCTGCGTCAAGCAAACGGTGTGTAGGTAAAATTAAATGTGCTTTTCTTGAGATAATTAATTTACTTTTGATATCAAGGTTGAATTTCTCCAAACCTTCGATTTCTTTCTGAAAAACTACCGGGTCAATTACAACGCCGTTTCCGATGATATTTACTGAATTTTTATGGAAAATTCCAGAAGGAATAGTTCTAAGTACGTGTTTGATTCCGTCAAATTCTAATGTATGTCCTGCATTTGGTCCTCCCTGAAAACGTGCAATAATATCATAATTTGAGGTAAGTACGTCTACAATTTTTCCTTTACCTTCATCTCCCCATTGTAATCCTAGTAATAAATCTACGGTCATTCTTTTTTAATTTGCGTTGGGACAAGCTCAGTTGTCCTACTGATTAATGTAGTTAATTTTCTTTTTATTTTTTTGAATAAGTCCTTTCCGGATTATTGATTTTGTTTTTTGTTTCCGTAGAAATACAATGAGTGATTGGTGATCTCAATGTCAAATATCTCTTCGATTGTTTTTTTGATGGTCTGAATTCTTGGGTCACAAAATTCAATAACTTCTCCGGAATCCGTCATGATAATATGATCATGTTGTTTATCAAAATAAGATTTCTCGTAGTAAGCCTGATTTTGCCCAAATTGATGTTTTCTAACCAAAGCGCAGTCCAACAATAACTCAATCGTGTTGTATAAAGTTGCTCTACTCACACGATAGTTTTTGTTTTTCATTTTGATATAAAGGTTTTCTATATCAAAATGCTCTTCACTATCATAAATTTCCTGAAGAATAGCATAACGCTCAGGAGTTTTACGATGCCCTTTTTGCTCAAGATACATTGTAAAAACATTTTTTACAATTTCTTGATTTTTAGTATTGTCAGTTGAAATTAGTGTCATAATCTGGCAAAGATAATTTTTTATTTTAATGAATAAAAGTTTAAGGTTCAAAGTTTAACTTTCAACTCCGGATTTTGATATTGCGAGCACTTCTGTTTTAAGGGTTTTGCAATACTTTTTGTTTATCCGTCTGACCTAATTTTATTAACATATTTATTTTTATTTGAGATAAAACTAACAAAACATTTAGTCTGTTTTTGTCATAAACATATACCAGTTCCATTCCCAGCTTTTTCCTTTGTCATCGCTCATTGCCTGGCTCCATACCGGATTTTTTTTGTCTCTGGCATCCCATCTAAAAACCTGTATTACATCTCTTCCTTCAAAAACATCCTCAGAAAAAAAATGACCCACATTGTTCTCAAAAGAACCTACAACAGGCCGGTCCAAAACTCCTGTATTAGAATCTGACCAGTAAATACTCCATAATTTTGTTATGGGATTAAACAAACGAACAGTCATTCCTTCAAAAGGTTCGCCGTCAAAAGTGGCAAGAAAATTATCAATATTGCCAATTCCGTTCAGAATCTTGTACATTTCCTGAGTGGACGGAAATTCAATCCATTCGCTGCAATTAGCAAAACGCTTTTTTAATTTTTTGTTTTGGATATTCGATTTTCCCTGAAAAAAATCAAAATCATCTTTAGAAGAAAACTCAGAAGCGACAATTATAAGTTTGCCATCTTCGTCAAAATTTAATTTTGGAATTTCTAAAGAATCGTTTATCATATGATGTTTCTAAATTAAGTTCTGTATTCCCTTGTTACCTTATCAACCCCATCAATTTTTTTAATCGCATTAATCATTTTCTTCAAAATAGTATTGTTTTTGACGATTACTGCAATCTGACCATGAAAAATTCCTGCATCGGTACTCAAAGAAATACTCTGAATATTCACGCTCATATTGTTCGAAATTACTCTTGTCAATTGATTCGTTAAACCTAAAACATCCATTCCGGTAATATTAATAATGGCTTTAAATTCTTCCTGAGACGAATCAATCCATTTGGCGCTCATGATGCGATAAGCATAATTAGACTGCATCCCGATAGCATTCGGACAATCTTTTTTATGCACTTTAATTCCTTCATTTATAGTTACAAAACCAAAAACGTCATCGCCAGGAATCGGGTTACAACATTGAGAAAGTTTATAGTCAAGTTTGTCGTGCTCGGTGCCAAAAACCAACATGTCATAATTACTGCTCATGACAGGTTTATGAATATCTTCGGCAGCAGTTGTATCTTTATTTCGTTTAATTTTATTTTTAAAGAAATTGATAAATGTATTGCTTTTTTGAGCCGCGTAATCCTTTAACTGTTGATTTTCAATTGCACCAATTCCAACTCTGAAAAATAAATCCAGACTGGTTTTAAGTTTGAAAAAGTTTACCAACTCATTAATAACCTGCTCACTTATCGTAATTTTTAAGTGTTTTAGTTTTCTGGTAAGTAATTCTTTTCCTTCTTCGGCAATTTTTTTGGTGTTCTCGTTAAGAACGTTTTTAATCTTATTTTTAGCTCTGGAAGTTGTTACATATTCCAACCAGTTTACGGTTGGTTTTTGATTTGGAGAAGTAATAACTTCAACCTGATCGCCACTTTTTAGTTCATGATTTAAAGGTACAAGACGTCCGTTTACACGTGTTCCTCTTGTTTTAATTCCGATTTCAGAGTGAATACTAAAAGCAAAATCCAAAGAAGTAGCGCCTTTTGGCAATGATTTTATTTCTCCTTTTGGAGTAAAGACAAAGATTTCTTTTGAATATAAATTCATTTTAAAATCTTCAACAAAATCAACCGCATTGGTTTCCTGATTTTCCAAAGCTTCGCGAAGCAAATTCAGCCAGACATCCAAACCGCTTTCTTCGGTTGCGCCATTTTTGTATTTGTAATGTGCAGCGTATCCTTTTTCGGCAATTTCATCCATTCTCTCGCTTCGAACCTGAACTTCGACCCAACGTCCTTTTGGTCCCATAACGGTAATGTGCAAAGCTTCATAACCGGTTGATTTTGGAGATGAAATCCAATCACGCAAACGGCTCGGGCTCGGTCTGTAATGATCTGTTACGATTGAATATATTTTCCAAGCAACAAATTTTTCTTCGTGAGTGTCTGATTTATAAACAATTCGAAGAGCGAACTTATCATAAACTTCATCAAAGCTTACATTTTGGGCACGCATTTTTCTGCGAATAGAATAAATAGATTTCGGACGGCCTTTTATGATGTAATCAATGTTTTCGTTGTCTAAAGATTTTTTCAGAACATCCGAAATATCTTTTATGTAAGCATCCTGTTCTTCTTTCGTTTCCCTGATTTTGCTTACGATATCATCATAAACGGCAGGTTCTGTGTATTTTAATCCTAAATCCTCTAGTTTGGTTTTTATATTATAAAGTCCTAAACGATGGGCAAGGGGAGCGTAAATGTATAAAGTTTCTGAGGCAATTTTGGTCTGTTTATATTCAGCCATGGAGTCCATGGTTTGCATATTATGCAGACGATCGGCCAGTTTTATCAGAATAACGCGTACATCATCATTCAAAGTCAGAATCATTTTTCTGAAATTCTCTGCCTGCATAGACGCATTTAAATCTTTTTGAACCAAAGAAATCTTGGTCAGACCTTCAACCAGTTGCGCTACTTTTGGGTTAAATAAACGCTCAATTTCTTCTACCGTAACCGGAGTATCTTCAACAACATCGTGCAATAAAGCCGCAGCAATAGAGGTCGCACCCAAACCAATTTCTGAGGCAACAATTTTTGCAACTGCAATAGGATGAAAGATATATGCTTCTCCAGATTTGCGACGCTGTTCTTTATGCGCATCAACAGCTACATCAAAAGCTTTTCTGATGAGTTTCTTGTCAGCGGGCGTTAAAGTTTGGTAACTAATTCGAAGTAATTCCTTGTATTCGTGCGCAATCGCTTTGTTTTCTTTCTCAATATCTATTTCAGTCATAACGGCATTGTTCAAGTACTAAAAATAAGAATAAGTTGGAACATACACAAGGTTTTGGATTGCTGATTTTGGTGTGAAAAAGTTTCAGTTTTCAGTCGCAGTTTTCAGTTTGCTCAAAAGGTGAAAACTGAAAACTGAGACTGCGACTGTGACTAAAAACTGCGACTGAAAACTAAAATTAAAGTTTCGTAAAGTCAAGATCCTGAAAATCGTAACTGAAATCTGTTAATTCAGAAATTGGAAGCATTTTTAGGTTAGTGACCTTTCCGCTTTCATCATATTTGAAATTCAAATGCGCATCAGCGTGAAAGAAAGCGTTGTTCCATTTTACAACATAGTTTCCGTCTTTGTAAAAAAAAACTTCTCCGGCTAGTTGTGGAGAACGTTTTGAAGCAAAATATAATTTTCCTTTTTTCTCTGTGATACTGATTTCTCCAAACCAGTTGTCTTTATAAGTTCCGGTTATTTTACTGAAATCAGTTTTTACTTTATCCTTTTTGTTTTTAGCAACCGTTGCCCAGACTTCATCAGTCACTTTATCTGCAGATTCTTCGCTGGCTTTCATTTTGTTGCTGTAAGCTGTTACGTAATCTTCAGATTTAATGCCCAGATAACTGTCTTTTATAGTATTTGTAATAGCATTAAATGCCGCTCCCGATTGCTGATTCGTTAAAACAATAATCCCTAATTGAAGTTCAGGAATCAAGGTAGTCTGAGTTACGTTTCCTTCTAAACCACCTGTGTGCGAAACTTGTTTATAACCCTTTACATCATTTAAAAACCATCCTAAACCATAACCTGCAAAATGAGTATTATAGGGAGGTTTTGTTTTTGTAGGCATAATGGTTTGCAATTGCCACATTTCGTTATGTTCTTTTTCAGAAAACAACTGTTTGTCACCGTATTTTCCGTTATTGATTTGAAGAATTGCCCATTTACTCAAATCATTTACGTTAGAATAAATTCCCGCAGCTCCGTCAAAAAGCTGATTTTCATATCTTTTGATCGTTTTTAACTTTCCGTCAACGGGTACGTGAGGTGTAATTACATTCGAAGTATCTTTTAAACGTTTTATAGAAGCCACACTTCCGTTCATTTCCAAAGGCTTCATAATTCGGTTTTCTACAAAATCTGCCCAACTTTGGTTGCTTACCACATGTACAATTTCGCCGGCAACGATATACAGTAAATTATCATAATCAAATTGCGTTCTGAAACTGGAAACCGGTTTTAAATAACGTAAATTATGAGTAATATCTTTGGCTGTAAAATCACTTCCGTCAGGCCAGATCATCAAATCTCCTGCACCAAGTCCAAGTCCGCTTCTGTGAGTTAGTAAATCACGAATTGTAAATTCTCTGGTGACATAATCATCATACATTTTAAAATCCGGAAGGTATTTTATGACTTTGTCATCCCATTTTATTTTGCCTTCATCAACCAACATCGCCAAAGCTGCAGTTGTAAAAGCTTTACTGTTTGATGCGATTCCGAAAAGGGTATTCTCATCTACTTTTTCTTTCGTTAGAATAGATTTTACACCATAACCTTTTGCCAGGACTACTTTTCCATCTTTTACAATGGCAACCGAAATTCCGGGAACATCAAAAGCTTTCATGGTTCGGTTGACTAAGTCATCGACTTCCGTGTTGGTAATTTGTGCCGATGCTGAAAAACTAAATAATAAAGCTAAAAGTGCTAATTTGTAATTCATAAATATAGAAAAATGGTTAGTTAAATCCCCTCTGGCGTTTCGCTTCAAAAATTAAAATGGCTGCAGCAACCGATACATTCATGCTGTCAATTTCACCCTGCATCGGAATAATAATATTCTGAGTCGAAGCGTCGCGCCAATCCTGAGTTAGGCCTGTAGCTTCTGTACCAACAACCAAAGCAGTTGGAGTAGTAAAGTTTTGTGTGTGATATGAAGTCGAGTCCTGCAAAGTTGCGCAATAGAAATCGATCTTTTTTTCTTTTAGAAATGAAATGATTTCTGCGGTAGTTCCGGTTGCAATTTGATTGGTAAACAAACAACCAACACTCGAGCGCACAATATTTGGATTGTATAAATCACTTTTTGGATTTGCAATTAAAACCGCATCCAGTTTTGCTGCATCGGCAGTACGCAAAAGTGCGCCGATATTGCCCGGTTTTTCAGGAGCTTCAGCAACCAGAATTAATGGGTTTTCAGATAATTTTAAATCTGATAACTGCATTGATTTTGTTTTTGCTATAGCTAAAATTCCTTCGGTTGTATCGCGATAAGCCAGCTTCTGATAAACTTCTTTATTGATTTCAATCAATTGAAAAGAAACATTAATTAATTTACTGATTTCGTTTTCAGTAACCAATTCGGGTAAAAATAAAACCGTTTCTATTTCATAACCGCCTTTTATAGCCAGCGAAATTTCGCGCAAGCCTTCAATCAAAAATGTTCCGGTTTGTTTTCTGGCTTTTGCTTTTTCCTGCAATAAAACAAGAGATTTTATAAACGGATTTTGAACTGAAGTGATTTGTTTCATTTTTTTAAAGCTGCTAAGTTTCTGAGGGGCTAAGATACTTAGAATTTTTTAAAAGAAGAGACAAAGGTTCAGAGTTGCAAAGGCGCAAATGTTTATTTA
>SEBM01000731.1 GCA_004296145.1 Flavobacterium sp. | reverse complement strand
CACTAATAATATCCCAAGAGAACAATTTCAATTTATAAAAATAGTAGGTTTATCACAACTACTTTCTTATGTTCAGTATTTTGGTGAAAGTTTTACAAAAAATGAAACCGAAATAATTGCAGAATATTTACTTAGACTATCAGAACAAAGAACAATTTCATCTAAATTGACTGTTTGAATATTTAAAAAACAAACAGATTCAATAATTACATTTTGTTTTTTCGTAATTTCGATTTCTCATTAAAATTACAAATACAAAATGGTTTCATTTACTAAAGAATTATCTTTTCGCTGGTCAGATCTTGACCCAAATTTTCACGTTCGTCATAGTGCATATTACGATTTTGGTGCGCAACATCGTATCGAAATATTAGAACAACTTGGTTTAACGTTGAAAGTAATGCAGACACAAAGCTTTGGACCTGTTTTATTTAGAGAAGAATGTGTCTTTAGAAAAGAATTAAAACTCTCAGACAAAATATTCATTCATACTAAAACTTCAAAAATGAAAGCCGATGCTTCGCGCTGGTCAATCATTCACGAATTTAGAAAAGAAGATGATACACTTTGTGCAGTAATTACAGTTGACGGCGCCTGGATGGATACAAAACTTAGAAAACTAGCTTCTCCAACTCCTGAAATTGCCATTGAAGCATTGAGTATTTTCCCGAAAAGCGATGATTTTGTTGGTTTATAAAAACAAGTATATAATCTCTTTCTAAATAAGTTTAAAATGAAATCGCCGGAAATTGTACCGATCGAAACTGTGCATTTATTTTCTGTTTTGGATGGACTGTTGATCGAACTTCTAAATTCATTGACAGAAGAAGAATGGAATGCACAAACCGTTGCCAGAAAATGGACTGTAAAAGATATTGCAGCCCATTTACTGGACGGAAATCTACGAGGGTTATCAATTTCCAGAGATCATTTTTTTGGAGAAAAACCAGAGAATATCAATTCATACGCAGATTTGGTTTCATTTCTCAATCAATTGAATATGAGTTGGACAAATGCCGCAAAAAGATTGAGTCCAACTGTTCTAATCAACTTATTAGAAACTACCGGAAAAGAATATACAGAACATTTACAAACATTAAAACCATTTGAAAACGCTGTTTTTTCTGTTGCCTGGGCCGGAGAAGAAACTTCATTAAACTGGTTTCACATTGCCCGCGAATACACCGAAAAATTCCTGCATCAGCAACAAATCAGAGATGCTGTCGGAAAACAGGCGCTTTTAAATCAAACGCTTTTTCTCCCTTTCATTAGTACTTTTATGTACGCTTTACCACATACATACAAAAATGCAAATGCAGAAAATGGCACTATAGTAACTTTGATTATTGACACAGAAATTGGCGGCGAATGGAGCATTATTAAAAAAGATGAAATCTGGGAATTTATAAATTCAACCGACTTAAAACCAACTGCAACGCTAAAAATAAATCCCAATGATGCATGGTTATTATTTTCTAAAGGAATGACTCCCGAAGACGCAAAAGACAAAGTCGAAATTACAGGAGATAAAAAACTAGCTGAAATTGCTTTGAATATTGTAGCCGTTATGGCTTAATTTTCTGATAACTTTAAGACTTTAATTTTTGGTTTTAAAATGGGAAACTTTAATTTTATTATAATTCCAAATTTTTAAACTTTCTGAAAATGAAAAAAATAAAATTCTTAATCCTCTTACTTCCCTTTTTTGGTTTTTCGCAGCAGGAAAATATAAAAGC
>SEBM01000730.1 GCA_004296145.1 Flavobacterium sp. | reverse complement strand
TCATCCGCGTTAAGTTTATAGAAGTTACTTTTATAAATTAAAATTTTACAGATCCTGTGGGAACTGTTTCTCCAATAGAAGTTTTAGTAGAAAAATCTACAGTTGGAGAAGATTTCAGCTTAATGTTTTCAGTAGCAGCTCCGTCAATAGTTATTGCTTTTGATGACGTCTCATTAAATTCTACCTTTTCAAAAGAGATATTTTTTCCATTATAGATTTCAAAAACAGTTGGTTTATCAATATCCAATTTAATATCATTTAATTTAATTCCGTTGACATCAATAATAGAAACACCGTTTTGTGCTTTTGCAATTACATTTGAGATTTCAATGTTCTGAAGGTTCATTTCGGGTAAACCTTGTAGAAAAACGGCTTGATAAGCGCCTTTAATGGTAATGTTTTTTATAGAAATATTTTTAAACTGAGGCGTTTCTTCATTTACAGGAACCATTTTGGTTGAGATTTTATTTCCGCCTTCGGCCAAAGTTTCAGCAATAGATTTTCCTCCATAATATAAATCAAATGAAATTGCCTGAGATGGAATATCGGTCATAAAAATATCCGAAATAAAAATATTTTCTACAATTCCGCCGCGCCCTCGCGTACTTTTAAAACGTAAACCAACATCAGTTCCCATAAAAGTACAATTAGAAACATGCAGGTTTTTAACTCCGCCGGACATTTCGCTTCCAACCGTCACACCGCCGTGCCCATGATATACGATATTGTTTTTTACAATAATATTTTCACACGGAATTCCTCTGTCGCGACCATCTTTATCTTTTCCTGATTTTATACAAATCGCATCATCACCAACATCAAAACTGGAATTTTCTACAATCACATTTTTACAGGATTCGACATCCAAGCCATCACCATTTTGAGAAAACCACGGATTTCGAACGGTTATATTTCTAATAATTAAATCTTCAATCATAAGCGGATGAAGGCACCACGCAGGTGAATTTTGAAATACAGGCCCGTCAAAAAGTACTTTTTTACTATTTTGAATACTCACCAAAACCGGACGCAGAAAATCATGAATCGCTTCAAAATCTTCTTTTGTTTTTAAATCCAGACGAACATTCTGATCGGCGCCTTTAGCACCTTTTAAATATTGCTCTGACGGATACCAACTGTCTTTTTTATCATTTAAAACACCGCCCGAAGCGACAAATTTTTTCCATTGTTCATCAGTCAGTTTGCTTTTTTTGACCTGTCTCCAGGCTTCTCCTGAACCGTCCCAGACACCTTTTCCTGTGAAGGCAATATTTTCAAGATTTTTGCCATAAATAGGAGAGATGCATCGCCAGGTATTCAATCCTTCAAAACTGGTTTCTATAATTGGGTATAAAGTTTTATCTGTCGAAAATTTGATCAAGGCTCCCGTTTCTGCATGCAGCTCAATATTGCTTTTTAAAATAATCGGGCCTGTCAGCCAGATTCCCGGAGGAATAATTATTTTTCCGCCACCTTTTTTAGAAATGGTATTTATTGCATCTTCAAAAGCTTTTGTGTTTAAAACATAACCACCATTCACAGCACCAAAATCTTTAATACTAACGGTATTATTAGGGATTTTTGGTTCATTAACCTTGCTCATTTTGAACTCGATATTTTTGTACGTATCGGTTGAATTTGAATTTTGGGCAATTATATTTTCAGAACAACCGATTATCAAAAAAGCAATAGTTGCTGATAACCAATAGATTGATTTTAGTTTCATGAGTTTTGTGG
>SEBM01000729.1 GCA_004296145.1 Flavobacterium sp. | reverse complement strand
ACTTTTTACTATATTTTTATTTGCACGGGCGGAGGGATTCGAACCCCCATCAACGGTTTTGGAGACCGCTATTCTACCCTTGAACTACGCCCGTAACTTAAGGCCGCAAATTAAAAGGTTTTTTTCTTTACTGGCAACTATTTCACGCTGATTTATTAAGATTTAAGCCAAGTTACTCATGCTCTTTAATTTACAAACTCTTTGTATTCCCACGGTTGAAACCGTGGGCTATGTTTTCATAATCTTTGATTAAATTTTGCGTGCCTTGCGTATCCCGATAGCTATCGGGATTGCGTACCTTGCGGTTAAATCTTACCCCAATAAAGTATTTTTCAATCCTTCAAAATCTACAGAAATTTGTTCTCCGGATACTAAATTTTTAAGCGAATAAGAATTCGATGCAATTTCCTGATCACCTGCAATTACTGCAAACGGAATAAGACGTTTGTCTGCGTATTGAAATTGTTTTCCAACTTTTACGTTATCAGGATATAATTCTACTTTTATATTTTCCTGACGCAATTTCTGAATAGCCTGAGAAGCGTATAAAGCTTCTTTGTCTCCGTAATTAATAAATATAGCTCTAGAAGTTGCAATAATTGTTTCAGGAAATAATTGTAATTTTTCTAAAACTAAATAAATACGATCTAAACCAAAAGAGATTCCGACACCACTCATATTTTTTAGACCAAAAATACCAGTCAAATCATCATATCTTCCGCCTCCGCCGATAGAACCCATCGAAACGGTTTTTGGGGCTGCAACTTCAAAAATGGCTCCGGTATAATAATTTAATCCACGGGCCAAAGTGACATCAAGATCTAAAATTGCAGTTGATAATCCTAAGATTTCTACATTATCACAAATAAATTTTAGTTCTTCAACACCTTTCATTCCTTCTTCTGATGAAGCAAGTAAATCGGAAAGTTGTTTTATTTTATCTGCAAAAGTTCCTGAGAAATTAAAAAGCGGTTGTACTTTTACTAACGCTTCTTCAGGAATTCCTTTTTCGATCATTTCTTTTTTTACACCATCTTCTCCAATTTTATCGAGTTTATCCAAAGCAACTGTAAAATCAATCAATTTATCCGAAGCACCGATTACTTCTGCAATTCCGGATAATATTTTTCTGTTATTGATTTTAATGGTTACACCTTCTAAACCTAAAGAAGTAAAAACGGTATCATATAATTGCACCAATTCTACTTCCTGCCATAAAGATTTTGAGCCTACAACATCGGCATCACATTGGTAAAATTCTCTGTAACGTCCATTTTGCGGATTATCAGCTCTCCAAACAGGCTGAATTTGATATCTTTTGAAAGGAAATACAATATCATTTTGATGCTGTACAACATACCTTGCAAAAGGAACAGTCAGATCATAGCGAAGTGCTTTCTCTGAAATTTTCCCTGTAAATTTATTCAGCTCGATTCTTTGATTAATATCAATTGTTTCAGCAGAATTAACTTGTAGCGATTCTATTGATTCAGGTAATTCAATTTTTTTTATTTTATTATAGAAAAAATTACCCGAGTTTAATATCTTAAAAATTAAACGATCACCTTCTTCTCCATATTTCCCCATCAAAGTATCTGAGTTTTCAAAAGAAGGTGTTTCAATTGGCTGAAAACCAAACTTCTCAAAATTACTTTTTATGGTTTGAAAAATATATTGACGTTTTGACACCTCTGTTGGTGAAAAATCTCTTGTTCCTTTTGGTACACTTGGTTTTGAAG
>SEBM01000728.1 GCA_004296145.1 Flavobacterium sp. | reverse complement strand
GTCTTAAAGTAACGGCACTACCTAATTCATTTGTCATAAAATCTAGTACCGGCGGATAATTAGCAATTAAGTTAAAGTAAAAATTTTGCTCAAATGTAGTATCAATATGTTGCAATGCGATAATTAAATACCGGCCATAAGTACGAATGGATTTTAGTACCACAATATCTCTATACTGCAATAAAGTTAGAGCGGTATCCTTTATTGCATAAACGATATCAATAGTTTGCTCATCATTCAATTTACAAGACTCATTAAAGAATCTAAAGGTATCCACGAGTAAAATTTTGTCTGACATATGGAAAATTTTATTATCAAATACACTTTTAACATTACCATTTTTTTTAGCATATTCAGGACTTACATCGATTGACGATGAATAAGTTACTTTTTTGGGGGACTTTTTCTCTTGCAATATATATTCTTTATACATTTCATTCTGCAATTTAGTCGCATCAGATATCAGAGTTAGGAATTGACAGGAATATGGTTGCTGAGCTTTTGCATTTGTTACTATTAATACAGTAACGAACGCAAAAGTTACGAAAAGTGATACTTGATTTATTTTCATTTTGCCTTCCATCGGGGTTTTGATATTGTACTTCTGTAAAAATGATGTCCTGCAAGCCGTAAGCCATCTTTGTAAATTTTATGCGGGGAAGGTGTATTTACCGAGAACTATTTCTCATCCATAACTTTCTTAACGGTTGACCACTCCCTAATTCGTATCTTATATAATCCAGTACTGGTGGATAGTTGGCTTTCAAATTAAAGAAAAAATGAGGTTCTGCTGTCGAATTGATGTGTTGCAATGCGATTATAAAGTACCTGTCAAAACAACGAATTGATTTTAGCATCACAATATCTTCATACTCCTTTAAATAGTACAAGGTATCTTTTATGTCATAAATAATCTGAATATTTTGATTTTCATTAAACATACAAGATTTATCAAAAAATCTAAAGGTATCAATAAGAAGTATTTTATCAGACATATGAAATATACTATCATCAAACACGCTCGGAATGTAGGGGGCGGTCGATTTCTTTTTTACATAGCCTGAATCTATACCCATGTATGGCGAATAGAAAACTAACTTTTTATTTTTATTAGCTGGTGATAAATATTGCTTATACAGTTGATTTTGCAATATACTAGCGTCAGATATCAAATTTAAAAATTGACAGGAGTATGATTGTTGTGCTGTTGTTTTTGTGTGTGAAAATATAGCTATTAACGCAAAAGCTACAGATAATATTGTTATTTTCATTTTGCTTTATTTTTTGGTTTAGAAGTTGTATTTTTTGGTACAGTTGGAAGTGTTTTTTGCCATTCGGTGCCTTTTGCAGCATCTTTTTCTCTTGCTCTTTGAATAATGCCCATTATTACGCCCTTCTGGAATTTAGGACTTCTAGACGATGCCCTTGTTTTAAAAAGTTTTTCGTCATCTTGCAGTTCAGGACCAGTATCAGGTAATAACTTAAAGATTAGTGACTCGAAATCATATCCAGGTTCACCAAGAGGACTATGTGGATCTATATTTTGTCGTTTTTTTTCATAATGAAAGATTACCAGTTCCTAGAATTAAGAAATTCATAAGCATCGCTTGCGGCAGGCTGAACTCTATCATCCAATAAATAAAGTTGCTTTAAATAAAGCCAATCATTATAGTCAATACCGTACACTCCTTCCTCGATAAGAAACATGTCGCTGTCATTTTTGAACAAATTGGGGTAGAAAC
>SEBM01000727.1 GCA_004296145.1 Flavobacterium sp. | reverse complement strand
CTTTAATGATTTTTTGATTTTTTCACCATATCAAATGTCCGTTTCAGGAGCGACTTTGGCCGTCTCACTTTTTTTATACTTCGATAAAATCAAGTGTTGAGATACCTTTGACTTATCAAATTCGAAATAACATTTAATAATTAAAAAATGAATCTCATGAAAAGTATCAAAAACAAAAAACGCTTATTTAATGCACTTGCAATTTTCAGCTTTGGATTATTCTTACTTCCGGTTTTAGCTACAGCTCAAAAATCTGAAATTAAACGTACAGAATTACAGCAACACGACCTTAGTATTCCAGGAAAAGAAATGTATCAGTCAAGCATAGATTTTGGTGCTCATACAGCTTTTGGAAAACACTATCATCATGGCGAGGAAATTATTTATGTATTAAAAGGTACATTAGAATACGAAGTAGAAGGGAAGGGAACAGTTATTCTAAAAGCCGGAGAAGTTTTATTTGTACCGGCAGGTGTTGTTCATTCTGCTAAAAATAATACAGACGAAAACGCCATAGAACTTGCGACTTATATTGTTGACAAAGACAAACCGGTAGTGGTAATGAAAAAATAATGCGATAAAACAAAGAATAAATTTCTTTTAGGAAGTTGTATCCTCTTCAGAGACCGTTTTCTTTTTCTCTCTGCTTAGTTTATCAATTTTTTCGAGGAATTCAGCATCAAATTCAGAATAAGCCCTTAAACGGTATTTATCATCCCGTCTGCGCATCACCAGACGTATTTTCTGAACCATTAGCCAAATCGGTTCGTAGCGTTTATGTCCTAACAAATATTGTATTTTAAGAATAGAAATTCGCCTTTGGGATAAAGTCAGTAATTCAATGCAAATCATCCAATATCGTATAGGCAAATTGGAGTTTTCCATTACAGTTCCTGATCGGAGGCCAATTCGGTTTCCGCATTTTTTGCATTGAAATTTTAAATCTGTTTTTCTGAAGGAATGTAAATGATGATTGCATTTTTTACAAATCAAACCATTTTCAAGACGTTTATTTTTAAAGTCTTCAATACAGATTGATTCAGTTGGATATTTTTCAAAAAATTCCCGTAATTCCATTCGTACAATTCACAATTTCTGCCTTAAATATAATCTAATTCACTAGAAATGCGGATAATTATTACCAATAAAAAAAAGGAACATTCGAGACGAATATTCCTTTTTTTATTTTCGAAAAGAAAAAAATTAAAGTTTTTCTGCGATTTCTTTTTTATACCTGTTCAGGATTGATTTTGTCATTCCTAAGTTTGCTTTTGTAGCATCTACAGCAAGATAAATAAAGTAATCTCCATTCT
Organism: Flavobacterium sp.; assembly: GCA_004296145.1. Lineage (GTDB taxonomy): Bacteria > Bacteroidota > Bacteroidia > Flavobacteriales > Flavobacteriaceae > Flavobacterium. The sequence continues at coordinate 431 of SEBM01000727.1, read as the reverse complement.
CAGAAACATCAATAATATGAATTTGAGAAGTTAGTGTAATCATGATATTATCAATTGCCTGACCTTTTAAGTCCAGCGCTTTAATAGCATTAATTTTTGCCTTAACTACTTCAAGATTATAAGCAGAAGCTAATTCAGGATCAAAATCTGCAACAGCAGATTGTGAATGATATGACATTCCAGTTTGGATTTCTGCTACAGAAACTGCGATAAAGCCCGGTACATTTTTCTTAAGATCTTCTCCAAATTGTTTTAAAAAATCAGACATAATTTTGAGTTTAAAATTGTTTTATAGGATTGTATTCTTGTGGATTTTTTGCAAAAGTAGCTATAGATTATTATCTAATTATCCGCAATACGTACCTTTTATTAAATTTATTATAAAATGTCAAAATTTTTAATTGGGAAATGATTTCTATCAGCCTTTTCTA
>SEBM01000153.1 GCA_004296145.1 Flavobacterium sp. | reverse complement strand
GTCTATATTTGTAGTACAATCGCAAAAATTAAAATGAAAGAGAAAATTATATCAAAAGCAAGCGAACTTTTTTTAAAGCTTGGTTTTAAAAGTGTTACGATGGATGATATTGCAGGTGAAATGTGTATTTCGAAAAAAACGATTTACAAATATTTCTGTAATAAAGAGGTTCTGATCGAAGAAAGTACATCGACCGTTCACAGACAAGTGCATGAAATAATTGACAGTATTGTAGAAAAAAACCTGAACTCGATTCACGAGAATTTTGAAATCAGAGAAATGTTCCGTGATATGTTCAAAAACAATACAGACACTTCTCCAATCTATCAGTTAAAAAAGCATTATCCTGAAATTTATCAAAATGTATTGTCTCATGAAATAGAACAGTGTACAAAATATTTTAGGGAAAATATTGAAAAAGGAATCCGCGAAGGATTATATCGTCCGGATTTGAATATCGATATCTATGTGAAATTTTATTACACGCTTATTTTTCATATAAATGAAAATACGGTTTCAGAAAGAGAAGCACAGGAAATTGAATTAGAAGCTTTAGAATATCATACAAGAGCAATGGCAACACAAAAAGGGTTGCTTGAACTGGAAAAACAACTTACAAAAATTAGAACATAATCATCAATCTTAAATAAATATATACTCCATATGAAACAAATAGTTCTTATACTTTTGTGTACAATTGGCTTGAGTGCCAACGCACAAGTAACCACTTTAACCTTAAAAGATGCGATTAACTACGCGCTTGTAAACAAGTCTGACGCAAAAAAATCGAAACTGGAGGTTGAAAACAGTGAATATAAAATTCAGGAAGTACGCTCAAGAGCATTACCACAAATTTCTGCAAACGGAAATCTTACTTATAATCCAATTATTCAGACAACGGTAATTGACGGAGCAGGATTCGGTCAGCCGGGAACTACAATTCAGGCGGCATTTGGTCAAAAATGGACATCGACTGCAGGAGTTTCCCTAACACAGGCAATATTTGATCAATCTGTTTTTACAGGTTTAAAAGCGGCAAGATCTACTCGTGAATTTTATCAGATAAACGACCAATTAACAGAAGAACAAGTTATTGAAAGAGTTGCAAATAACTACTATTCTGTTTATGTACAACAAGAAAGACTAGTTTTATTAGATAGTAATTATGTGAATACTACTAAGGTTCGTGATATCGTAAAAGGACAATTTGACAATGGTTTAGCAAAAAAAATTGACTTAGACCGTATTGTAGTAAAAATGTCTAACATTGATACAGAACGTCAGCAAATCAAAAATCAAATTACATTACAGGAAAATGCGTTGAAGTTTTATATGGGAATGCCTATTGAAACTCAAATTGTATTACCAAAAGAAGAATTTGAAGTAGTTCCGGCTGCATTAACAGAACAACCAAATGTTGAAAACAGAACAGAATACCTGCTTTTGAAAAAACAAGAAGAGCTTTTGGTATATAATAAAAAAGCGGTTGAGGCAGGATATTATCCGACACTTTCGTTAACTGCAGGTTACAATTATATTGGTCAGGGACCTGAATTTCCCTGGTTCGGAAAACCACAAGACGGAGTTTACTGGTCAGATTTCTCTTCTATCGGATTAAATTTGCATGTACCAATCTTCACAGGTTTTGGTACCCGTGCCAAAGTAAGACAGGCAGATGTTCAAATCAGATCGCTTCAGGAAGATATCAAGGACACCAAACTTTCGCTTGATTTAGATTATAGAAATGCAATGGCGCAAATCGAGAATAATCTTGTAACAATCGAGAATCAGAGAGAAAACATGAGATTGGCTAAAGAAATCTTAGACAATACCAAAAACAATTACTTACAGGGATTAGCATCACTAACAGATTTGTTAGATTCTGAAAATGCATCTCTTGAAGCACAAAATAATTATACAAGAGCAGTTTTAAATTATAAAGTTGCCGAAGTAGCACTAATCAAATCAAAAGGCGAACTAAAATCACTTATTAAATAACTAATTACAATGAAGAAAACTATTATAACAATCGTAATCATAATCGCAGCTTTAGGGGTGATTGGATATGTCTTAAATAATAATAAGAAAGAAAATAAAGCAAAAACAGATATCGTTGCCGAAAAAAATGCTGCAGTTTCTGTAAAAATAGCTGACGTAAAAACAGAAGAAGTTTCTTTGGATTTCGTTGCAAACGGAAACTTTCAACCAATTCAGGAATTAACTTTCTCTGCAGAAAAATCAGGAAAAGTAATCAGTGTTTTGGTTAAAGAAGGAGATTATGTAAGAGTTGGCCAGACATTATTGACTGTGAGAGGAGATGTTATTAATGTAAATGCACAACAAGCTCAGGCGGTTTACCAAAACGCAAAAGCAGATTACAGCAGATACGAAAATGCTTTTAAAACAGGTGGTGTTACAAAACAACAATTAGATCAGGCAAAATTAGCAATGACAAATGCTCAGACTAATTTAACACAAGCTAACATTAATGTTGGTGATACTAAAGTAAAAGCGCCAATTAATGGTTTTATTAATAAAAAATATATTGAGCCGGGTTCTATTTTAGCAGGAATGCCAGCAACTGCATTGTTTGATATCGTAAATGTTTCTAAATTAAAATTAGTAGTTACTGTAAACGAAAATCAGGTTGCAAGCTTAAAAGTTGGAAACACTATTAATGTAACAGCTAGTGTTTATCCTGATAAAAACTTTTCTGGAAGAATTACTTTCATCGCTTCAAAAGCAGATGCTTCTTTGAATTTTCCTGTTGAAATTGAAATCACAAACAATTCAAACAACGACCTTAAAGCAGGTATGTACGGAACTGCAAATTTTGCATCAAACCAACAAAAACAACACTTGATGGTTGTACCTAGAAATGCTTTCGTAGGAAGTGTAAACAGTAACGAAATTTTTGTAGCTGAAAACGGTGTAGCAAAATTAAGAAAAGTAACTGCAGGTAGAATTTTGGGAGATCAGGTAGAAATCATCAATGGATTAACTGATGGAGAAAAAGTAATCGTGACTGGTCAGATTAACTTACAAGACGGAAATACAGTAGAAATTATTAAATAAGTAATTAGTACAGAGTACTTAGTCCTTAGTTATTAGCAGAACACTAATACCCACCAAGACTAAGGACTAAAAACTAATGACTTAATAAATTTTAAAAGAAACACATGAAATTAGCCGAAATATCCATAAAACGTCCGTCGTTAGTAATTGTATTGTTTACAATTCTGACTCTTGGTGGATTGTTCAGTTACAGCCAATTAGGCTACGAGCTGATCCCAAAATTTGAACAAAACGTTATTACAATTTCTACAATTTATCCTGGAGCTTCTCCAAGTGAGGTTGAAAATACGGTAACAAAGAAAATTGAAGATGCGATTGCGTCTCTGGAGAATGTCAAGAAAATTGACTCAAAATCATACGAAAGTTTATCTATCGTTTCGATCACGCTGACATCAAACGCAAAAGTCGATTTCTCTTTGAATGATGCACAGCGAAAAATCAATGCGATTATTAGTGATTTACCAGACGATGTAAAAACGCCGGCACTGACTAAATTCTCGCTGAGTGATTTACCAATCATGACGCTTGGTGCCAACGGAAAAATGGACGAAGCAGCATTTTACGATTTGATCGATAAAAAAATTGCTCCTATTTTGTCTCGTGTACAAGGTGTGGCGCAGGTAAATATTATTGGTGGTTCTGAGCGTGAAATTCAGGTAAATCTTGACGCTGTAAAAATGCAGGGTTATGGATTATCTGTTCCTCAGGTGCAACAAACAATTCTGACTTCGAATCTTGATTTCCCTACAGGAAACATTCAGACAAGAAATCAAAAAATATTAATTCGTTTAGCAGGAAAATATAAAAATGTTGATGAATTGAGAAATCTGGTAGTTTCTTCTCAAAACGGAATCCAAATTCGTTTAGGTGAAATTGCCGATGTTCAGGATACACAAAAAATTGCCGAGAAAATTTCTCGTGTAGATCAAAAAAGTGCGATCGTTTTACAAATCGTAAAACAATCTGATGCCAATGCCGTTGCGGTAAGTGAGCAGTTATTAAAAACAATTGCAACTCTTGAAAAAGATTATAAGACAAACCAATTAAAACTGGAAGTTGCAAAAGACAGTACCATCTTTACATTAGAAGCTGCTGACTCAGTTGTACACGATTTATTGATTGCGGTAATTCTGGTTGCCTTTGTAATGTTGTTCTTCCTTCACAGTATTAGAAACTCATTGATTGTAATGGTATCTATTCCTGCGTCGTTGATTGCTACTTTTATTGGTATTTATTTAATGGGATATACACTAAACTTAATGAGTTTATTAGGACTGTCTCTGGTGGTAGGTATTCTGGTCGATGATGCGATTGTGGTACTGGAAAATATTTACAGGCACATGGAAATGGGTAAGAGCAGAATCCGTGCATCATACGATGGTACAGCCGAAATTGGTGGAACAGTAACGTCTATTACATTAGTAATTGTCGTGGTATTCTTGCCGATCGCGATGAGTTCTGGATTGGTATCTAATATTATTACACAATTCTGTGTTACGGTAATTATATCAACGTTACTATCGCTTTTAGCTTCGTTTACAATTATCCCTTGGTTATCATCTCGTTATGGTAAATTAGAGCATATTGAAGGAAAGAATTTATTTGGAAGAATTATTCTTGGTTTCGAAAATTATTTAACTCGTTTTACTAACTGGGTTTCTGATTTATTGACTTGGTGTTTAGATCATTATATCAAAACTATTTTAGTTGTAGTGGTATTGTTCTTAGTTTCAACTGTGGGATTAATGGGCGGTGGTTTCATCGGTGGAGAGTTCTTTGCATCTTCTGATAGTGGAGAGTTCTTAGTTCAGATTGAAATGCCAAAAGATGCTTCGTTAGAACAAACGAACTTCATGACACAAAAAGCAGAAGCTTACTTAAAACAACAAGAATATGTTCACAGCCAGATTACAACTGTAGGACAAACGAGTGAAGGTTTTGGTGCATCTCAGGCTACGGCTTACAAAGCAGAGATCGACGTAAAAATGATTGAGCAAAAAGATCGTACAGATGATGCGAATGTTTATGCAGCAAAAATCAAACGTAAGTTAGAAAAAGTATTAGTTGGGGCAAAAGTAAAAACCGTTCCGGTTGGTATCTTAGGAACTGCTGAAGATGCAACTTTAGGTTTGATCGTAACAGGTCCATCTACAGAAAGTGCTATGGCTTTTGCAAAATTAGCCGAAGCTGAATTACGTACAATTCCTGGAACAACTGAGATTAAATTAACAGTTGAAGACGGAAATCCTGAGGTTAACGTAAAGGTAGACCGTGATAAAATGGCTGCTTTAGGATTAACACTTCAAACAGTAGGTTTGACGATGCAAACTGCTTTTAGTGGTAACACAGATGGTAAATACCGTGCAGGTGAATACGAATACGATATCAACATCAGATACAATGCATTCGACAGAAAAAGTATTACTGATGTAAGTAATTTGATTTTTGTAAATGCAGCAGGACAACAAATTAAATTGTCTCAATTTGCAGACATTACAGAAGGATCAGGACCTAGCCAGTTAGAGCGTAGAGATAAATCTGCTTCTGTAACAGTAAAAGGACAAAACGTTGGGGTTCCTTCCGGAACAATTGTTCAGCAATGGCAGGTGAAATTAGACAAACTTAAAAAACCAGCCGGAGTTAACTATATCTGGGGTGGTGATCAGGAGAACCAATCTGAAGGATTTGGTACTTTAGGAATCGCTTTATTGGCCGCTATTATTTTGGTTTACCTTGTAATGGTGAGTTTGTACGATAGTTTTGTTCACCCGTTTGTGGTACTTTTTGCAATTCCGCTTTCGTTTATCGGTGCGATGTTAGCATTAGCCTTGACGAATAACTCATTAAATATCTTTACGATTTTAGGTATCATTATGTTGATTGGTCTGGTGTGTAAGAATGCGATCATGCTAGTCGATTATACGAACCAGAGAAGAGCTGCGGGAGAATCCATAAGAACAGCATTAATTCAGGCGAATCACGCTCGTTTACGTCCTATCTTAATGACAACAATTGCGATGGTATTTGGTATGTTCCCAATTGCATTGGCATCTGGAGCAGGAGCTGAGTGGAAAAACGGATTGGCTTGGGTAATTATCGGAGGATTAATTTCTTCTTTATTCCTAACCTTGATTGTAGTTCCGGTAATTTATAATATAATGGAGAAAATTATCCATAAATTCTCTAAAGGAGAAAAAATCGATTACGAAGCTGAAATGGTTGCCGATTATGAGCACACAGAATTAAGCGAAGACGGTTTTAATCCGAAACATACCCACTAATTTTTGATTTAATTTTAGAATGCAAAAATCCCAAATTCCGAAAGGAGTTTGGGATTTTTTTTATAATTAATTTAAAAGGATGTCATGTGTAAAAGATAAGCCTGCAATGATTGTTTATTTGGGCTTAAAAAGAAAACTGCTGCACTTTCTATGCTTTCTATTGGGAAGTATAAAAATCGTATCGCACTATTTCTGGATTGTGGAATATCTAAAAAAATAATTTGTCTAAAAGATATCCGATTAAAAAAATCAAATTATAAAATAAAAAATGGGCATAAAAAAAAGCCTTCAGTTTTAAATGAAGGCTTTTTTGTTGAAAATAAGTAGCTTATTCTTTCATGATTTTAATTGTTTTTTCTTTACCGTCTGATTTTGCTTTTAAGATGTAAATTCCTGTTGAAAGGTTTGACAAATCAATTTCAGAATGCGTGTTATTGATTTTTTTGACTAAAACAGATTTTCCTGAAACTGAGAAGACATGTACTTCATCAATAATTGTTGTATGATCAATTGTCAAAACATGTTTCACAGGATTTGGAGAATATTTAAAATTAGCCAAATCAAAATCAGGAGTAGAAAGAGATCCGCTTAGTTTAGCAGTTACTGCGAGACGATCTTTACTCTCAATTCCGTTAACAGTTTGTGATGCATAATACGTTACGCCATTAACTAAAACAGTTGTTAACGGTAAAGGTGTTTCATCAACTTTGCTTGTTTTAGCAGCTAGTGTATTTTTATTACTATACCATTTTATATTTTGACCTTCGACATTAAGATCTCCTAAAGTTTGTCCTGAAGTAAACTCTATCGTAGTCGTGTTTTTGCCGTCTATCAAAGGTGCTGCAGGGGGTACAATAACAGATATTAGTAGTATACAACCATTTTGATCTCTTACATATATTTCATGATTTGCAGAACTTACATTTGTAAAAATATTACTTGCTTGATAAACGTTTCCATCTAAACTAAAGTCATATACAGAACTTCCTCCGCTTGCATTAACTGTTATAGTTTTATTTTCTACAATAATCGTTGAAGATAAGAGTAAGGGCTGACTTATTTCTTTCTCTATTATTACGGAACAACCAACTGCATCCTCAACTTCAACCAGATAAGATCCAGGAGCTAAATCTTTAAAAACATTTGCCGATGTAGTAGGTATTAACATAATTCCAGAAATAGTTTTAAGAGAATAATTATAAGGTGCTTTTCCGCCACTTGCATTTAATGTTATTGAGCCATTATTGTCTCCAAAACAACTTATATCCGTATGTAGTACATCTAATGCTAAAGTATTATAAGAATTCACAACTACAGATGATGAAGTTACACAACCTAAATCATCTTTTGTGTTTACTACATAACTTCCTGCAGTCAAATCAGTAAACTCATTTATAGAAGTATAACTTCCTTGATTTATTGAATATTGATGAGGAGATTTTCCACCCGATCCTGTCACAATAATGGATCCTTTTTCATTTTTACAAGATATTTCTTGAACAGTAATAACTGATGTTAAAGTATAGGGTTGCACAATAATATTAAAGTCTGTGACATAAATAATGCCCTTATTAACTACTCGAACATAAATAATTTTCGAAAAAACATCGCTGACATAATTTTTGGGATTTGCAATAGGAATATTAACATTAAGATCTTCAACAGTTGAATGATAACTAACTGTAATTTCGTCCGGATTTAAATTCTTGATTATTTGCTGTTCTCTTGAAGTTAAATCAAATATATTATCTCCATTACAATGTACAATATCATTCGGGTTGGGTTGAGCATGAAAAATAGTAGTTAATAATAAAAGAAAAAATATGAATCAGTGTCTTCGAA
>SEBM01000152.1 GCA_004296145.1 Flavobacterium sp. | reverse complement strand
ATTTGGAAGACATTAAGATATTTTTACACTTTTAAGAATAATTCTAATTTTTTTATTTTGACAGACAAGTTTTTGTGTATTTTGATTATAGTTTTAAGCCAATCTCTTATGGCTCAAAATTCAGATCGTATCAATATTAATGGTAAGATTGTTTCTAATACTAATGATTTGGAAGGTGTTTATGTGGTAAACGCCGAAACCGAAGTTATGACAACTACTAACGCTGACGGAACTTTTTCAATTTTAGCGAAAGCTGGTGATACACTGGTTTTTTCTTCCATACAATTTAAAGAAAATAGAATTTTGCTTACTGCTGAAAATTTCTCTGACCTCAATTTTACTGTAAAATTATATCTGGTAATGCATCAGTTACAGGAGGTAATCATTAGAAATTACAATAATATTAATGCTGTTTCTTTGGGAATTATTCCGGCGGGACAAAAAACATATACTGAGGCAGAAAGAAAATTACATACTGCTACTGCTTTAAATGCTACTGCAAATGCCGGATCAATGGCAGGTGGATCTATTTCTGCAGATCCGTTATTGAATTTTTTATCTGGCCGTACTGCTATGCTTAAAAAAGAAGTTGCCGTAGAGAAAAAAGAATTTTTCATGCGACTTCTTGAGAGTATGTTTAGCCTCGATCACTTTATAAACAGACTAAAGATTCCTGCTGAATATGTAAAAGGTTTTGAATATTATGCTGTTGAAAACGAATCTTTTACTAAGATCTTAAATTCTAAGAATAAAACTTCAACAGAGTTTCTTTTGGGAGAACTTGCTGTAAAATACAAAGATATACTCGCAATTGAAGCAAAGTAAATCGTTACATATTGTCTCGTTTCTTTTTTTTATCCAATTTAGTTTTGGACAAAACAATTCGTCTAAAACAATTCGTGGTCAAATAACAAAAGGGGAATCTTTGTTAGAAAATGTAAGTGTTCTTAATACAGCAACTCAGGAGAAAATATTTTCAGACCAGAATGGAATCTTTACAATTTTAGTCAATCAGGACGATGTTTTGGTTTTTTCATCTTTAAATTTAGAAACAATTGAATATCGAATTAGATCTAATGATTTAAAAAATGAGTTGCTTAATATAAAAATGACTGCTAAAGAAAATAAATTAAAAGAAGTGGTTGTAAATAATAACGCTCATATAACAGCCGAAAATCTTGGTATTATACCCAAAGGGCAAAAAAAATATACACCGGCAGAAAGAAAATTAGCAGTTGCCGGAGATTTTAAACCTATAATGCTTCTTGGTTTATTGGGAGGTTCCATGCAACTGGATCCGCTTTTAAATAAAATTAACGGACGAACTAAGCGACTAAAAGGTGAGATTTTGCTTGAGCAAAAAGAAATTAATATTAAAAAATTGGGTGAACTTTTTGAGGATTCATACTTTGTTGATTATTTAAAAATCCCTGCGGATTATATTAAAAGTTTTAAATTTTATCTTGTCGAAAATGAAAGTGTGGCCGCTCTTTTAAAAGTTAATGATATAACCGGATTAACACCTTTGATGAGTCAAATGGCTTTGAAATTTAATGAAATAAATACTATTGAAAACAAATAAAATCTTACTTATAATGCTTTTGATATTAGCTGAAATTACTTTTGGTCAGACACCTGTGTCAAAAGAAATTTTTGGTCAGGTTCTGGAACAGTCCAAAACAATTGAAGGAGTCAACATTATAAACAACACAACGCAAATTACAGCAGTTTCAGATGCAAACGGAATGTTTTCTATTGTGGTAAAAGAAGGAGATGTTTTGGTTTTTTCATCGGTTAATCTGGAGCCTGTTAAGCGTAGAATTACGGCAGAAGATTTAAACTCCAATTTGGTTGTAAAAATGACAGCAAAAGAAATTGAACTGAAAGAAGTGGTTGTAAATGAAAACTCAAATATAACAGCCGAAAATCTGGGCATTATTCCTTATGGTCAGAAAAAATATACACCCGCAGAAAGAAAACTTTATACGGCAACTTCTACTTCTGTAGATAAATTGCTAAACAAGATTTCGGGAAGGACGACAATGTTGAAAAAAGAGATGAAAGTAGAAGAGAAGGAAACTCTTTTTAGAAAGATGGAATATTTGTTTGATGAAAATTATTATAACCAAAGATTGAAAATTTCGTCGGAAGATATCAAAGGATTTCAATTATATTGTATAGAAGATGCCGAATTTGCCGTATCTTTGAATACTAAGAACAAAACAATGAGTATGTTTTTAATAACTGATTTAGCCCGAAAATATCTAATAATTCTCGAAAATGAAAAATAATTTACGAATACTCGTTGTCTGCTTATTTTGTCAAATCGCACTGGGACAAAACAACTCAAGAAAGCCTTTGCACGGTCAGGTTGTAAATGATTTTCTTGCAATCGAAAGTGGTTACATTATGAATGTAAATGCAAATGTCAGAACTTTTATTGGTGCCGGCGGATTGTTTGACATTATGGCCCGTCCAAAAGATACTTTACTGTTTTCCGGATTAGCTTTTCAGTCAAAAAAAATTGTTTTGACAGAAAAAGATTGTGCCGAAATCCTTTTTAAGGTAAAGCTTGATTTGGTTAATAATGAACTGAAAGAGGTGGTAGTGCATAAAGAGTTAAAAGTAAAATCTCTTGATCAGAATTCACAACATTATGTAGATAGATTATATGAAGATGATAAGCAGTCTTCGACAAAAAATATTGCAATGTATTCTGATCAGACTATAAAATACGGAACTGATTTTGTAAGGATTTTTAAAGATGTAAAAAAGCTTCTTAGTAAAAAAGAAGATGTACAGGAAGATGTAGTCTCAGATATTGCATTTGTTGAATATGCGAAAGATAATTTTACTCCCGATTTTTATACTAAAACATTAGGTTTAAAACCTGATGAAGTAGAATTATTTTTAATGTATTGTTCTAATGATGCGGAATCTAAAAAATATTTAAAACCGGATGATAAATTTCAGTTGATGGATTTTATGGTCAATAAGAACAAAGAATTTAAGAAGATTGTTGTAAGTCAAAAATGAAAAATAAATTAATTTATGGGCTGATAGGAGTGTTGTTTATTTCACTTTCGGCTTTTACATTTCATAAGTTTTACATGGGAATTTTTCAGGTCAATTATGCGGCTGAAAAAAAGATGGTTCAGATTACTTCGAGAATTTTTATTGACGATCTGAATAACGGATTGGAAAAGAAATTCCATAAAAAAACTTATGTCGGTACTGATAAAGAAACTCAGGCCGATGTTGATTTGTTAAAAAAATATTTAGCTGAGAATTTCTCTATAAAAATAAACGGCCAGACTAAACCCATTACTTTTTTATCAAAAGAAGTAGAAGCAGGAGATGTTCTGGTTTGTTATTCCCGAATAAAAGATATTGATAAGTTTAAAACTGTTGAAATTTCAAACTCAATTTTGGTTGACTGGAATTCTGAACAACAAAACATTACACATATTTCAGCATTCGGCACTAAAAAGAGTGTTCTCTTTACAGATTCTTCAAGGAAAGAAGTGTTAAAGTATTAATTGATATAAAGAATTAGTATATTAATTGTTATTTTCACAGCCTCAAAAAAAAACCAAAGCATTTATGAAAAAACTTTCGTTATTATTAATTTTTCCTGCCATGTTAGCGGCACAGGAAAAAGCTCCTGTTACACCAAGACAACAAGGTAGTTACGATACGAACAAATTTAGCCAGATGTACGATTTATTGGCAACGCCAAATATGTTTCGTACAGCTTCGGGAGCACCGGGACCGGCTTATTACCAACAACAGGCAGATTACAAAATTGATGTTGAATTAGATGATAAAAATTCAAAACTAACCGGTTCTGAGGTTATTACATATTCAAATAATTCTCCTGATAGTTTAGAATATTTATGGATTCAGTTGGATCAGAATCAGGCAAAAGCAAATACGCAGACATCTTTGGCTGAAAGCGAAAAAGTGAACCAGGTTTTGGCACTTGATGGTTTTTCAAATAAATACCTAAAGAAAGATTTAGAAAGAGGTTTCAACATAGAACAGGTTAAAGATGCAAAAGGAAATTCTGTATCCTACACTATCAATGAAACGATGATGCGTATTAATCTGGCTACGCCTCTAAAACCTGGTGAGAAAATTTCACTGGCAATAAAATGGTGGTATAATATCAATAATTACCAAAAAGAAGGTGGACGTTCCGGTTATGAATTGTTTTCAAAAGACGGAAATAAAATATATGTAATTGCTCAGTTTTATCCAAGAATGGCCGTTTACAATGATGTAGAAGGCTGGCAAAATATGCAGTTCTGGGGAAGCGGTGAATTTGCTTTGCCTTTCGGAAACTTTGATGTAAACATTACAGTTCCTGCTGATCACGTTATTGATGCAACGGGAGAATTGATGAACAGAAGTGAGGTTTTTACAGCAGAACAGGTTAAACGTTACGAACAGGCTCAAAAATCATTTGACAAACCAGTTGTAATTGTAACGCAGGCCGAAGCAGAAGCTACTGAAAAAGGGTTTTCTGAAAAGAAAAAAACATGGAAATTCAGTGCTAAAAACGTTCGTGATTTCGGAATTGCTTCATCAAGAAAATTCATCTATGATGCGATGGCTGTAAAGCTGAACAATAAAATTGTTATGGCAGAATCAGTTTACCCAAAAGAAGCAAACCCGCTTTGGGGAGAAACTTCAACAATGACGGTTGCCCATACTTTAAGAAGTTATTCTTCACATACATTTGATTATCCTTATCCAAAAGCTGTTTCTGTTTCTGCAGAAGATCAGGGAATGGAATATCCGATGATTTGCTGGAATTTTGGTCGTCCTGATGAAAACGGAGTGACTAGTAAAGAGGTTAAAAACGGAATGATTGGTGTTGTTGTACATGAAGTTGGACATAACTTTTTTCCGATGATTGTAAATTCTGACGAGCGTCAATGGACCTGGATGGATGAAGGTTTGAATTCATTTATGGAGTACATGGCAGAACAGGAATTAGATCCTAATTTTCCATCAAGACGTGGACCTGCAAAAAATATTGTTCCTTACATGAGTGGAGATCAGAAGTTTTTAGAGCCAATTATGTCTAATTCTGAGACTATTCACCAATTTGGAAATAACGCTTACGGAAAACCGGCTACAGGTCTTAATATTTTAAGAGAAGTAGTTATGGGAAGAGAATTGTTTGATTATGCTTTTAAAACATATGCAAACAGATGGAAGTTCAAGCACCCGACTCCGGAAGATTTCTTCAGAACTATGGAAGATGCTTCTGCGGTAGATTTGGACTGGTTTTTCAGAGGATGGTTTTATTCAACTGATTTCGTAGATATCGGAATCAAAGATGTAAAACAATATTATGTGTCTGAAACTCCAACCGCTGATATTAAAGATGTAAAGGTTAGAAAAGGACGTTTCGGATTCGATAAAGGACCGTTTGTTTATTTAGTAGCCGGAGACAATGCAGAGGTAAATGCTTCTAAGAAAAAAGCGCTAAAAGTAGAAGAGGTAAAACTATTATCTGATTATGTAGATCAGACTTTTACAGCTGAAGAAAAAGCAAGTTTAAAATCGCCAAAATATTTTTACGAAGTTGAATTTAATAAGCCAGGCGGAATGATCATGCCAATTTTGGTTGAGATCACTTACGAAGATGGTTCAAAACAAAACTTCCAATATCCGGCACAAATCTGGAGAAAAAGTAATGATACAGCTAAGAAAGTGTATGCCACTGAAAAAGCGATCAAAAGTATCCAGATTGATCCAAAATTAATGACTGCAGATATTGATGTAACCAATAACTCGTGGCCAAAAACAGAAGAAAAGTCAAAATTTGACTAAAAAATAAAGTTTAACAACAAAGTTCACAAAGTTGGTAAGATAGCGAAGAAAAATTCTTTGCGTCCCTTGCGAAACCTTTGTGAACTTTGCGGTTAAATATGGATGCTTATGTTTTTTTAAGTAAATTTTAAAACTCTCAGCTACAAAATTTAATATCTTTGTAGCTCACTAAAATAAAAGATATGTTTGGTATAGGAGGAGGAGAATTAGTTTTTATACTGTTTGTAGTGCTAATGCTTTTTGGTTCAGATAAAGTTCCGGAAATTGCCCGTACAATGGGAAAAGCAATGGCGCAATTAAAAAATGCCACAAACGACATTAAAAGTGAAATTCATAAAGGAGCAGAAGCCAATGGTCTTGATGCTAAATCCTTAACCGATATCACCGGAAATATCAATGCCGAAATCCATAATGCCAAAACAAATCTGTTAGGCGATACCGGTAATCTGCTTGGCGAAACTACCCATGAAATCGACAAAGTAAAAGAAGATATTGATTCAATCTCAGGACCAGTAAAACGTCAAATGTAATGCTCGAAAAAATACAGGAATTAGATATCAAATTATTGGTATATCTTAATGGTTTAGGTTCTGAAAATTATGATAAATTATGGTTAATCATTACAAATCAATTGTATTGGACGCCATTTTTCTTATTCTTGTTTTTTCTGATTTATAAAAAAATAGGAGGAAAACAAACCTTATATATCTTGCTTTTTATTGCTGTATTAATAGCTTTTACAGATCAGACATGTAATTTATGTAAAGAATATTTTCAACGTTTACGTCCTTGTAATAACCCTGAAATTAATTCATACATAAGAGTTGTATTGATTCGAAAATCGCCAAGTTTTTTCTCAGGTCATGCAGCAAACACTATGGCTGTTGCAACGTTTTTATTCCTGGTTCTAAAACGTCATTTTAAATATCTTGGATTCCTTTTTTTATGGCCGTTAATATTTGCTTACAGCCGAATTTATTTAGGATTGCATTATCCGGGAGATATTCTGACAGGATATTTATTTGGATTTCTTTTTGGATTTTTACTTTCGTTAGTTTACAAAAAATTAAAACCACAGTATTTTCCGGATACAGTTAAAGAAATTTAAAGACAATAAAATATACATTAAAAGGCTTTAGTAATAACAATAAAATGTTTGACTAAAGCCTTTTTAAATTTATTTAAATAGATAAAAATCTCAGAATCTTAGTTGCTCAGTACCTTAGAACCTTTAAAAAAAAACTAAAGCACTCGCGAAACTGTCAATCCATCACGGATAGGTAATAAAACTGTTTCTACTCTCGGGTCATTTTTCAAAAGTAAATTGTATTCTAAAAGCACTTTTGTACTAACATCATTTGGATGAACAGGTTCAAGGATTTTACCGCTCCATAAAACATTATCAGATAAAATGATTCCGCCTTTGTTCATTTTCGGAACAATCATTTCCCAGTAATTCAGGTAATTTTCTTTATCGGCGTCGATAAAAACAAGATCAAATTTTAAATCAAGATCAGGAATGATATTTACGGCTTCTCCCAAATGCTGAAAAATTTGTTTTCCCCAAGGAGATGCATCAAAATATTTACGTTGAAAATCAATCAATTCTTCTTTAATATCAATCGTATGCAATTGTCCGTTTTCCTGCATTCCTTCACACAAACATAATGCTGCGT
This sequence comes from Flavobacterium sp., assembly GCA_004296145.1. Lineage (GTDB taxonomy): Bacteria > Bacteroidota > Bacteroidia > Flavobacteriales > Flavobacteriaceae > Flavobacterium. Next base: position 701 of record SEBM01000152.1, on the reverse strand, counting down.
AACCAGTATAGGTTCCGATTTCAAGAATATTTACAGGACGGATTAATTTAGATAACATGCTCAACACACGTCCTTGAAAATGCCCGCTTAACATTCGTGGCAACAGTATTTTCTGATACGTTTCTTTATTTAATTTCGCCAGTAATTCTGGTTCTTTTTCAGAATGTTGTTCGATATAATCTTCTAGTTCCTGTGATATAAAATGCATGATATGATGTTCTTAATTTGAGAGACAAAAATACAAAAAATATCGGGGAACTTTTGGGCATAAAAAAACCATTCGTTTTTGCGAATGGTTTTAATATTGAATTATAATGTGAATTATTTTTTCAAAGCTTCGTTAACATCTTTAGCAGTTTTTACAGTTCCGTCTTTAGCTGCTTTAGCTGCATTTTCTACTTTTTCAGCACCTTTTTTTGTAGCATCTTTTACATCATTCGCTGTCTTTTTTGCTGCATTTTCAACATCTTCTGCCGTTTTTTTTGTTTTATCTTTTGCTTCATCAAGCGCATTTTGAGAAGCTTCTTTTGCTCTGGCAGCTGCATCTTCGGCCTTAATTACGGCGCTGTCTTTTACTTCTTCCATATCTGTTGTCAGAGAGTCAACTCTGTTACCAAGAGTTAGGTCTTCTTCTGGTTTTGTTTCTTTTTTGTCTCCGCAAGATTGTAAAGAAAGAGCTAATACAGCTACAACAGCTAAAC
>SEBM01000151.1 GCA_004296145.1 Flavobacterium sp. | reverse complement strand
TTTTGTATAAATTTGAATGTTTGGAGTTGGAGTAATAAAGATTTTAATTGTTTGAAAAAAACAAAAGAATGCTTTAAAATAAAACACACTTGTTAAAGTAAAAAAACTATTTTCGTAAATTCTAAATTAACTTTAAATCCTTTAAAATTATACACGAATGTTGAAGAAATTTTTATTTTATTTCGCACTAACAGGTTGGACATTAGCACTTACAATTCATTTACTTTCAATTACAGGCATTGATGTATCAGATAAAGCGCCCTATATATGGCTTTTACACGTTGGAATTTTTATTGTTTGGCTTCCTGTTGTTCTTGATTTAAGAAAAAATGAAGAACTTATAGAATTAAAGGAATCGGGAACAATGAACAAAATGAATCCAATTGCTTTTTATAAAATCGTCTTCAAACACACACCAACATGGATTTCTGTTATTGCTATAGCTGGGTTCTTTTATGCATTTATAAATTTTGCCTTTTTTATGATTGGAAATATTGGAACACCAGATATCATTGATGGAAAATTTGTTTTACACAATCATGGACATATCATAAAAAATCTTACAGAACAGCAATATCATCATTATAAAGCTTTAGAACTTAGAGGTTTTTCCGGACATTGGATTGCATTTTATGGTATCGCAACAGCCGTTTTGTATAAATTTAGCGGATTTAGTGAAAATGTAAATACTACTGCAAATAATACACTTGCTTAATTTAAATACACCAGATTAAACTGATCGTAACAATATAAAACCAACCTGTATGACCAAAAAACTATTTTTTTTAATTCTAATAACCAGCCTTTTATCATTCTCAAGTGATAATGAAACTATAGAATTTGATTATCCTAAGAACAAAGAAGCTACATTGATTATAAAAACAGATCAATTTAAAGACTTTGATAAAGAATGGCGTGGAGAAGATTATTATTTTTTGAGTAAAAAAAGTAAAGACGATATTATTTGTTCTGTTCTTTTTTATAAATTAAATAAAGACGAACAAAAAGTAATGGTTGATCCTTTTGATCCTAAAGATCACACAACCAGTCCCATTATTCCGTTAACTTATTTCCTGAATGGTAATTTAAAGAAATATGAAAAAAATAATGAAATGTGGGGCGAGCCAACAGATGATTTTATGTTCAGACAAAACGATATAACTGATTTTGAAGGAATAAAAACCAAACAAAAACATATGTATGCTTATGGTATGTTTGGCCAGGATTTATTTATCAATGTTCATTTGTCTAAAGTTAACTATACTGCAAAAGACTCGGTTACAATGCGTGAAATATTAAGCAGTTTACAAAAGAAGAAATAAATTAGCCTGTATAAATAAAACACTTTTTTGCCATATGGCAAATCCCCAATAAAAACTATTCCCTAACTTTCACACATGAAAGAATTAGTAAATTTTATTTTGCAATACGGCAATTTAAACCAGCAGCAAATCGATTTAATTACCAGTAAAGCAACTGAATTAGAGGTTCCAAAAGATCAATATTTCTCTGAAGCGGGCAAAATATCTACGCAAGTAGGTTTTGTTTTAGACGGAATTTTGAGAGTTTGTTATTACGACAATAAGGGCGAGGAAATCACCAAATATTTTATTGACGAAAATAATCTCGTTGTAGATTTAGAAAGTTTTCAAAACAGTATTTGTTCTTCTGCCTATGTTCAGGCAGTTACCGATTGCAAACTCATTGTATTTTCTAAACAGGATTGGGACGAACTTTTGCAAACTATTATAAGCTGGGACGCTATCATACACAAAATCATTGCGCGCGCGCTCATGCAAAAGATAGAAAGAAGAAGTCCGTTGGTTTCAGAAGATGCTACGACGCGATATTTGTCTTTTATGGAAAAATATCCTAAAATCCTGAATCGCATTCCGCTTTCTTATTTGGCTTCGTATCTTGGCATTACACAATCTTCTTTGAGCAGAATCAGAAAAAAAATCCGTTAAAATCGCTTTTTGCCAAATGGCAAATGTTTTCATTTTTTATCGGTGCAACTTTGCCTTATAGAAATTTATAAAAAAGAAAAAAATGAAAACAGTATTAATTACAGGCGCAAATAGAAGCATAGGTTTAGAAACAGCAAAACAACTTTCAGAAAAAGGATTTTTTGTTTATTTAGGAAGCCGTGATCTTGCAAAAGGGGAGGAAACAGTAAAAGAATTAACCCAAAACGGATTCAAAAATATCAAAGCTATTCAGATTGATGTTACTGAATCTAAAAGTATTGCAGCCGCAAAAAACATTGTAGAAAAGGAGCAGGGCAAACTGGACATTCTGATCAATAATGCCGGAGTTTTGGGAGCTTTGCCGCAAGATGCCTCATCAGCAGATTTTCAGGATATTAAAAAAACATTTGACACCAATTTTTTTGGAGTTATCAATGTGACGCAAAACTTTATTGAATTGCTAAAAAAATCAGACAGTCCAAGAATTAGTAATATTACTTCGGGTCTTGGTTCGTTGACTTTGCACAGTGATCCAAACTGGAAATATTATGCCATCAAAGGAGTTTCATATGTTTCTTCAAAAGCGGCTTTGAATGCCTTTACGATTACTTTGGCTTATGAATTGAGAGATTTACCATTTAAAGTAAATTCAATCGACCCAGGTTATACAGCAACAGATTTTAATCACCATAGTGGACCGCAAAGTGTAGAAAGCGCAGCACGCTTTATCATTAAACATACAGATACTGACGAAAACGGACCAACAGGAAAATTCTTTAGTCCTGATATTGAGAATGAAAGTGAAGAAAGTCCTTGGTAATATTTTTAACACAGAGCTATACAAAAAACCTCCAAAATCTTATGACTTCGGAGGTTTTTGGTTTAATTATGCTGCATACTCCAGCGTTTTGGTTTCATTCCGATATGTTCTTCAAAAAGTCGGGTAAAATGACTTAGATTACTAAAACCAAGCTGAAAACCAACTTCTGAAACTGATAATTTGTTTTCTTTTAATAATTTAGCTGCTTCCTGCATGCGGAAAGACTGATAATAATTGAATATACTTGTTCCAAATATTTGTTTAAAAAGACGTTTTAGTTTTGATTTACTGAAATTCGCTGTCGAAGCCAATACATCAAGATTGGGCGGTGAATCTAAATCTTTCAAAATGATATCTCTGATTTTGTAAATCGTTTGTACATCTTTTACATTAATTGCTGATACACTTGTATTTTCTCTTTTTAATAACTCAGCGATTAACAAACAGATTAATTCTTCGGCTTTTACTTTATAATAAAAATGAATCAGGTTTTGCGGTAAATTATTCGATAACATTTCGTTAGCTACTTTTAAAATACTTGCCGGAATCAATTCTTCAAACAAAAAAGATTGATGTTTACTGGTAATAGTTTCTAAAATATGATTTTCAGAATCTGACTTTAATAATTCTTTTAAATAGGAAACTTCAATTCCTATAATAATGGATTTCAATAAAGTCTTACTCGGAAAAAACATTTGTGAATCGATATTGCCTGAAAAAATCTGAACAGACTGTAATAATTTTATGTTTGGATTATAGTTCTCAGAATCAGATAAAAAAAGATTATGAAACATAATAATCACTTTTTCAGTGTCATTTTGTTCTGAAGCTCTTTCGATAAGCAAATCTTCATTTAATTCATAATCCCGAATCATCATTCGCATATTCGGATCGAATTTAAAACGCTGTAAATAACCTTTCCCAAACTGATCCGGAATAACAATCTTTCCATTTTCATCAATAGAAGTATTCAGCTTATCAGCAAAGCTTTTAAATAAACTAACTCCGTCATCGATTATTATTTTCATAAATGAGCTTTTAGGACTAAAATATAGTCAAAAATAGCTATTTTGTTTTTATAAAGCATTTTAATTTTGTCTTTTCAAATCATTACAAATGAATTTATTAAAAGACAAAACAATAGCTATTATCGGCGGCGGCCCGGGCGGACTTACATTAGCAAGGCTTTTACAGCTAAAAGGAGTTAATGTAAAAGTATACGAAAGAGACTTTGACAAAACGGTAAGAGTTCAGGGATCAAGACTCGATTTAAGTATCGATTCGGGATTAAAAGCGCTGCAAAAAGCAAATTTGATGGAAGTTTTTAAAACTAATTACAAAGCCGATAACGAAAGAACCCGCATAGTAGATCAAACCACAAAAGTATTTTTAGATTATAAAGAAGAAGCAACAGGAGATTTTGGAGATAAATATTTCAGGCCTGAAATTGAACGCGGTACATTGCGGAATATTTTATTGAATTCGCTGGAACCTGAAACAGTTGTGTGGAATAGTCATACCGTTTCTATTGAAAAAATGGATGATCGTTTTCAATTAAATTTCGAAAATGGAAATAAAATCACAGCCGATATTGTGATTGGAGCAGACGGTGCAAATTCAAAAATCCGTCAGTTTGTAACACCGATTAAGCCTTTTTATTCCGGTGTAACTATTTTGCAAGGAAGTATATATAAGCCTGAAGAAAATGCTCCAAAAATCAATGCTTTTTTTAAGGATGGAAAAATTATGAGTTTTGGAGATTCAAAAGCAATTACTGTAGTCAGCGCAAAAGGAAGCGAAAGTCTAGATTTTGCATTAAGCTGGAAAGCGGATCTAAAAAATAAAACTGATTTTACCAATCAAAATCAGGTTTTAGAATGGTTTAAAAAGGAATATTCTAATTGGGACAAAATTTGGCAGCAATTGTTTGAAGCCAAAAACATTAAGTTTGTTGTAAGACCTCAATATTGCATGCCTTTGGATCAACATTGGGAAACGCAAAACAATATAACTTTAATTGGCGATGCTGCGCATTTAATGCCTCCATTTGCCGGCGAAGGTGTCAATATGGCGATGCGCGATGCTTTAGAATTAAGCGAAAGTCTGACCAGTGAAAAATTCCCAGATTTAAAATCAGCAATTGCAGATTATGAAAATCAGATGTTTGCAAGATTTGCCGAAATAGGAAAGATAACATTGAACAATACAGAATGGATGCATTCTCCGGAAGGTTTAAACAAAATGCTGTTAATCAAAGCTAAAGCTTCAAATTTTAAATAATAAAAAACCTCCAAAACAAATAATTTTGGAGGTTTTCAAATGTTTAGTTTCCTAACATTTTTTCTGTTTTGCTTAAGAAGTTTTCTACAGCATCTTCAATATCAATATTCATTCTTTCAGAAAGCACTACAAGCCACCAGATCGATTCGCCAAGTTTGTGTTTTAGTTCTTCGTCGGTATTATTTTTGGGCCATCTTCCTTGTTGTGACATTGTTAATCTTCCCACGAGACCCGCATCAGTAAGAAATGCAAGCGCATCTTCTTCAACAGACCATTTGCTGCCGTGATGCAGTAATTCTAATTCATGATATTCTTTTCTTATTTCTAAAGAACGTTTTTTTAGTTCTTCTAAGTTTAATTTTGGCATGTTTTTTAATTTTTATGAAATAACTGCTGAAATTCTATCGGCGTATTATTTGTTTTTTTCTTGAATAATTTATTGAACGATTGCGGATGTTCAAACCCTAATTTATAAGCAATTTCAGAAATTGAAAATGTACCTTTCATGATGTATTCTTTTGCTTTTTCTATCAGTTTATCATGAATGAATTGCTGCGTATTCTGTCCGCAAAGGTTTCTGAGCAAATCACTTAAATATCTTGGCGAAAGATGCAGTTCTTCTGCAACAAAGGCAACAGTTGGTAAACCATTTAGCAATGCTTTTTCATCATTAAAATAAGTATTTAGCAATGTTTCCAGCTTTGCCAAAACATCATTATTAATGGCTTTTCTTGTGATAAATTGTCGATTATAAAACCTATTGCTATAATTGAGCAAAAGTTCTATCTGCGAAATAATTACATCCTGGCTAAAATTGTCAAGTCGTTCATTTAACTCATTTTGAATACTCGCAAAAACGCCCAAAATGGTTTCTCTTTCTTTTTCAGACAAATACAATCCTTCTGAAGCTGTATAACTGAAAAATCCATATTGTTTGATATTGGCATTTAAAGAATACGGACGAATAAAATCGGGATGAATATGCAATGACATTCCGCTGTAATCTGCCTCTTCTTCCTGCATTTTCAGCAGTTGTCCGGGCGCTACAAAAGACATTCCGCCTTCTTCAAAATCATAAAAACCATGACCGTATTTAATTTTTCCGTTAAAACTGGTTTTAAAAGATATTTTGTAAAAATCCAGCATTATTCCCTGTTCAAAATCTTTGAGGTCAAACACCGCTTCGCCATAATTTATAATACTAATAAGCGGATGCAAAGGTTTGGGTTGCCCCATAGCTTTGTGCAGTTCAGAAAGTGAATTAAATATCTTCGGCTGATTTTTCATTTTTGATGATTTGATTCCTGTACAAACTTACGAAATGTTCAATTGGCGCAATATTCCAGCTTACGGTTCCCTGGTCAATCATGTCGTGTACAACAGAATCGTGAAGTTCGTCCATAAGTTTATGCATCGCTGCGGTTCCTTCTTCTGTGCTGTCCCACATAAGCATATCGTATACAATACCTTTTTTTAATTCGAAAATAGTTCTGGAACGAAAACCGTTTTGACGTTTTAAAAAAGCATCGATTTCGGCATTAGCTTCAATAAATTCTTCGATTGTACAATTATTTAACTTAAAGGTAGTCAATTCAATGGCCTGATTTTTCATACATCCTAAAATTAAAAAGTAAACATTGTTTTTATATTCTCAACCTGCGCTTCGGCTCCCAATTTTATTCTTTCATTATATAAACCATTTGCATCGTTTCCGACAATATATCGCAGTTGTTTTTTGTTGTCGGTTGCTGCTTGGTAAACGATTTGAGCAACATCTTCGACTTTTGTATAATTTGCCAGTTGCTCGGCACTATAGCCTTTACTAACTTCTGCAGTTAATTTTTCATAGGCTTCATGTTGCCCAACTTCCATAGAACGAATGGCAAAATCGGTTTGCATGCCGCCGGGTGCAACTACTTTTACCTGAACTCCAAATTGTACTAATTCTGACGCCAGACTTTCAGAAAAACCGTCAACAGCGAATTTTGTTGCGCTATAAACCGAACAAGTAGGAAATCCCATAAATCCAAAAGTGGATGTTATGTTTAGAAAAAGGCCGCTTCTTCTTTCACGAAAGTGCGGTGTAAAAGCTTTTGAAACACGAATAACGCCCAGTAAATTTGTCTGTATCTGACGAAAAATCTGTTCGTCACTCAACGCTTCTAAAGCTCCTATTAAACCGTAACCGGCATTATTTAAAACTACATCAACAGTATATTTTTCTGTAATGTTTTTTATAGTTTCGGTAATCTGATTCGGGTTTGTTACATCCAATGGCAGTAAAACTATGTTTTCTAATTGGTTTAATTCTGTTTCTTTTTCCGGATTACGCATAGTTGCGATTACCTGCCAGCCGTTGGTGTGAAATAATTTTGCTGTTGCTTTTCCTAAACCTGTAGATGTGCCTGTAATAAAGATTGTCTTTTGCATTTTTATATTGTTTTAAAATTATAATGCAAAGTTGAGCCGAAAAGAAAGGAGGGAATTAGCCATTTTGACTGTTATGTTAGCCAAAATGACGAACGCAGCTATTTTATATGTTTAACAAAAAGTATATCTTAGTCTAAGTTCTTTTAACCCAAATATGAAATCTAAAAATATACCTATGAAAATAAAATTTAGTTTACTGTTTCTTGTAGTTCTTTTGAGCTGTTCCTCTGAAAAACGTCCGATTAATTTTGAAAAAATTATATTTCATACTTCTCCTTGTTTTGGAAATTGTCCGCTTTTAAATCTGCAGGTCAACAAAGACAAAAGCATGTTGTTTTATAAAAAGAAAAGCGGTTTTGATGCAAAAATGAATGCCGAAAAACAAGATGCTCAGGAAAACGAATATTATAAAGGAACTGTCAGCGATACGCTTTTTAATAAATTATTAGCCGAAATTGCCAAAACGGATACCATAACTTACAAAGGCACAAATTGTTGCGATGCGCCATTTAAAACAATTATTGCCTATTACAACGGGAAAAGAAAATATACCGAAACAATGTTCCCGCCGGAAGAATCTAAAGAACTTATTTATAAGGAAGAACCATAATCCAAATTTATTTACAACTCCTCTACTTTTTCTGATAGCATCACATTTTAACATAAAGTGCTTCATCTAAATGGCGTCATAGCTTTAAATATCTTCTACAATCTGGCCATCATCCTTTCT
>SEBM01000726.1 GCA_004296145.1 Flavobacterium sp. | reverse complement strand
TTCATTCACATCAAGCATTTCATCTTTACCTTTAATTTCATTTAAAATACTGTTTCTTAAAACCTGAATATTATCAGTAGAATCTTGCTTTATGATTATTTTAGTTTGGTTTAAACCGTAAAATTTCATTTTTTGATTTAGTTCTTTGATTTCTGTGGCTGTAAAGCGATGATCTAAAAAAGCTAATTCAAGTACCTTGCTTTTATAATCTGTTTTTTTGTAAACAATGGTATTGCCGGTTGCTACCAACTCATCATTTATAAAATTATTTACCGCTTGTATATACTTTTGTTCTTTGTATAGCGAATAAGCAAAATAAGTACTCGGTACCAGCATTATAATTGTTAAAATGGTAATGGCATATTTTACTTGGCGTTGATGCTTTCTATCAACCTGTTTTTTAGGTGGATATTTTAAAAATTTAACAATTACATAGGTAGCAATACAGATAAAAACACAGTTGATACTATATAAAAAGAAGGCGCCAAGAAAAAAATTAAGTTGTCCGGTTGCAATGCCATAACCAGCCGTACAAAGTGGTGGCATTAATGCTGTAGCAATTGCCACACCTGGTATTGGGTTACCCTTCTCTACTCTTGTTACTGCAATAACCCCAACTAAGCCCCCAAAAAAGGCGATTAAAATATCGTAAATATTAGGCGATGTTCTGGCTAATAATTCAGATTGTACATCTTTAAACGGACTAACATAAAAGTACACAGTAGATACTACCAAACTTGCAACTGTAGCAATCAGTAAATTTTTTAAGGCTTTTTTTAACAAATCAAAATCGAATGTACCTAAAGCAAAACCAGAACCTACAATTGGGCCCATTAAGGGCGAAATTAACATGGCTCCAATAATTACAGCCGTAGAATTTACATTTAAACCAACAGATGCAATTAAAATAGCACAGGCCAAAATCCAAAGATTAGCTCCAGCAAAAGAGATGTTGTTTCTTACATTCTGCAAGGTTTTCTCTTTACTATCTTCTCCTCGATGAAGATTAAACAGGTAGTTCATGTATCTGATCATATGGTAAACATACAATTTTGTTTTTTTTAAAGAAATTTTAATATGTTTGAAAAAGAAAAAATCGTCCCTGATTTTTAAGCTATACATCAAATACCATGACTTACAAAGGGACATTTTTAATTCTTTTCTTATCAATTTTTTTCGGTTGTTCTAAGCCAGAAACTGATGCTGAATTATTGCAGTTAGATCAAAAAAAAATAGTAGAGAATTTAGATTACGATAAAATCACTTTCTACAAATTTGCTAAAATAGCTATTAGATCTTCTGCAGTACAAGATACCAGCGATAAAACCTTCCAACAATTTAAAACAAATGCTAATCATTTGCTACAAACACTTCACAAAGTGGATCCCAAATCAAATGAGCAGATTTCTGCAATTGATGCTCTCCTCATTTATAAAGATTATCAAGCAGTAAAACGTTTTGTAAAAGAAACTGATGAAGATGTTTTCCCTACATTGATGGAAGGGATCAATAAATTAAACACAACTGACAAAAATAACTTCGAACTTTTAAATGGAAATGAAAAAACTGAAGCTCAAAATATAGAACATGCCATTTTAAGTACGATTGTTTTAGCTACCAGAAGTCTTGGGCAACCTTTTGCCCTTTATGAATGTTCGAAAACACAGCCTGAAAAATTACCTGATCACGAAATCAAAACTTTGTTAGAATTTGTTAGAGGTTTTTTATTTTTCAGTAATAATTTATATTACC
>SEBM01000725.1 GCA_004296145.1 Flavobacterium sp. | reverse complement strand
AATTAATATCTTACATTTTTTTCATCATTAGCACAATAAAAATTTAGGAAACCCGTTTAAAACGGCCTTTTTAAAAACAGTTAACTATTTAATAACGTTTGCTTTACCATAAGTTTAAACCTGTATTGTTAATTTGAATAAAACTAATTATTATGAAATTCTTCAGCCTAAATTTTTTGGTTTCATTTAAAGAATGGCTTTTCTTAAAAGCAATGCAATCTTCTTTCCTTCATTAATAATTACATACATAAGGAAATAAGCAGCATTTAAATGAATAAAATTGACAACGCACTTTTAAATAAGGAACAATTTGGAGATGATTTCCTGTGGGGAGTTTCTACGGCCGCTTTCCAAATTGAAGGAGCGCACGATGCCGATGGCAAAGGAGCTTCTATCTGGGATGTTTTTACTTCTCAAAAAGGTAAAATCAAAAATGGTCACCACGCCATTTCTGCCTGTGATTTCTACAATTACTACAAAAACGATATTGAGCTAATTCGCGAATTAAACATTCCGAACTTTAGATTCTCTATCAGCTGGCCGCGAATTATGCCTACTGGAGAACATCCTGTTAACCAATCTGGCATTGATTACTACAATAAAATCATTGATTTTTTATTAGAATGCAATATCGAACCCTGGATTACATTGTATCATTGGGATCTGCCACATGCATTAGAAGTAAAAGGCGGCTGGACCAATCGTCAATCAGTTTCGTGGTTTTCAGAATATACAGAAGTATGTACACAGCATTTTGGCGACAGGGTAAAAAACTGGATGGTTATCAACGAACCTTCTGTTTTTACAGGTGCAGGATATTTTCTTGGAATTCACGCTCCGGGAAAAAAAGGATTGACCAATTACCTGAAAGCTATGCATCACGTTACGTTGTCAACAGTGGCGGGCGCAAAAATAGTACGAAGCAAAGTTCCGGGAGCTAATATCGGTACAACTTTTTCGTGTACCCATATAGAACCTGAAACAGAGAAAAAAAAGGATGTTGAAGCTGCAAAACGTGTAGACACTTTATTAAACAGGACTTTTATAGAACCCATTTTAGGACTCGGATATCCGAAGCAGGATTTAGCAGTTCTTAAAAAACTCAAAAATTATATTATCGAAGACGATTTAAACAATATGGCTTTCGATTTTGATTTTATAGGGCTACAATGTTATACGAGAGAAATTGTAAAATCATCTTTACTGACTCCTTATATTGGTGCAGAATTGGTAAGTGCAGAAAAAAGAAATGTAATCGCAACCGATATGGGCTGGGAAGTTTATCCGCCTGCTCTTTATCATACTATTAAAAGGTTTAATGACTATAAAAACATCAAAAAAATTATCATTACCGAAAATGGCGCTGCATTTCCTGATGAAGTTAAAAACGGAAAAGTATACGATATTCGCCGTACACAATATATTAGGGACAATTTAGAACAATTGCTCAAAGCCAAAGAAGAGGGTTACAATGTTGATGGCTATTTTGTCTGGAGTCTGACTGATAATTTTGAATGGGCAGAAGGTTATAACGCCCGATTCGGACTTATTCATATTGATTTTGAAACTCAAAAAAGAACTATCAAACAATCCGGATTATGGTTTCGGGATTTTTTGGCACAAACAAAATAATTTAAAAAAAGGAAAAAGATTTGAGACTCTTTTTCCTTTTTTAATTTTAATCAGAATTAAATCAAAACGATTGCTCTGTTTTTCAACGAATGATTTTCTACAGAATTATATGCTTCTTGTA
>SEBM01000724.1 GCA_004296145.1 Flavobacterium sp. | reverse complement strand
GATATAATGTTAAAATTGTCATTTTTTTTATTAAGTTTATTCTTAATTAACATTGACTATAATAAATGATAGTTTGTTTATTATTTTCAATATTGGCAATGATATAACTAATCTTAATCAATCAAATTATGCGTAAAAGTCATCTGTATGTTATTATGTTTTTTCTATCATTATGTATTTCTTTTAGTTCTTGTCAAAATGATAGCTATTCAGAGCCTGAATTAACCCCCAAAAAATACTCTTACATAATTCCTAATAAAATTAGTTTTGATTTTTCACAACAATCAGAAAACAGTAGCTCTATTATTCCTTATAATAATAGTTTGATTTTAAAGAATATAGGGGATTCAAATATTTCAGGAGAATTTATTGTACTAGCATTTGATAGCAATGAAAAAAACTATAATAATCTCTCGTTTATTGAGAGAGGTGATATTTTAAGTTTAAGAAAAAATGAAAGCGAGGCCAGCATTCAAATGGAACAAACAAACCTTGTATTTTCAGACCAAAATGTTGTCGCATCGATTTTAAATTTTAATGATGCTATTTCTGACCACAAATTAAACGGATTTTATAAAGGGGAACTCAATATTTACACCAATGACAATGAATTTGTAAAAAGCCTTACCTGTACAGGGTATATAGATTATCAAGGAAAATTCATGTTTTTTGTTGAAGAAAATGATGAGGATAATATAGTGGTTTTAGAAGGAAATATTAACACAGGGAATATGATATCGGGTAAAATTCTGAAAAGAGATGGCACCAATTTATCACCAATAGTAAATATTACCAGTGACCTTTTAAATTTAAATGGAATGAACTTATCTGGGAAAGTGTCAATTACTGAAGAAAGTAATGAGCGCATACTACAATTTAATCTAACTCACCAAAACTGATTTTATGAAACTAAAACTACACCTTCTTTTTCTTTTTATCGTATTAGGTTTGCATGCTCAAAAACAAATTCAGCCCTATAATTTTTCTGTTTCAGATAAGGATAAAACAGAAACAATTATGATTTATGCTGCTGCCAGTTCAGTAAATAATTTAACATTTACATTAAAAAACGGTAAAGACGAGGTCTTGATTAACAACGACGGTAAGGAAATAAGTTTCCAGGTATTCCCTTTTACCGAAGTTTCTTTTGGAAAACATCTTACTAATGCAATTAACAGCATAAAAGAGATTGATGTTGAAAACACCTATGTCATTATAAAAGAGCGTATCACGAATTTAAAAGATAGCCCTACGTCTCAAAAACAGAAAATTGCAGTTCAGGATGTCAGAAACATTTATCAATTTTTTAATGCATTAGTGATTACAGCTTTTGCCTATGATACAGAGCCTGTTGCAGGAGTTTTAAAATATTCTTTAAACACTACAATTGCTAAAAAGAATATTGAAGGCTTGGATTCAGGCTTATATTTTCGTAAGAATGCAAAACATTTAAGAAAACATATTTTCAATAATAATCAGAATTGTAATATAAAGGAAAATCAAGATGAATTTATTACAGACGTAATTAATAATCCTGTTTATTGGAAATTATTCTCTGAGTTTTATAAAAACACTAAAGGTCGTCATAGATATAAAGCGAGAGTAAAGTTCAAACATTATGCAGAAAAAAAATTAAAAGAACTTTATAATGCTCAAGAAATAGAAGAATTTATTAATACAAAAACGAGTTCGGATTGCGACAATAATGCTATGTCATATCGTTATTTCGTTGCTTACGTCCTGGACCATCCTGA
>SEBM01000150.1 GCA_004296145.1 Flavobacterium sp. | reverse complement strand
ATAAATACTACTTTTGGCTTTTTGGAGTTAAAGTATTTATGTTGAAAAAATTACTGTTTTTTACGGTGCTTCTTTACTATTCCGGTCTTCAGGCGCAGGAAACGGAATCATCGTATCAAACCAAAAAAGTAATAGTGACGCGAGATACGATCCATCTTGAAAAATTCAGTATTAATTCCGGATTTTTTGAGCTTTTAAACACTAAAAATGAACCTGTTGATTCGACATTTTATACTATCGATTTCAAAAAAGGAACGTTACTTCTAAACGAAAAATTCACTTCAGCCTCAGATACTTTAATTGTAAATTATTTACGATATCCCGATTTTCTTACCAAAGAATACGGCCTTTATAACGAAAGTCAGGTTGTCAGCAATGATGTTGGTACCGAAAAATTATACCGACTCGAAAACACAAACGCCAAAAAAGTCATTCCGTTTGACGGTCTAAATACTTCCGGAAGTATCACCCGTGGCATTACGGTTGGTAATAATCAAAATACCGTTCTGAATTCGAACCTGGATCTTCAGATTACCGGAAAAATATCCGATAAAGTTAGTTTGAGAGCCTCGCTTCAGGACAGCAATATTCCGTTGCAGGACGGTGGTTATTCTCAGAAACTCGATCAGTTTGATAATATTTTTATGGAACTTTTCAGCGATGACTGGAGCATTCGCGCAGGTGATGTCTTTTTGGAAAACAGGAAAACACAATTTTTAAGTTTTAACAAAAAGGTTCAGGGAATTTCTGCAAGTTTTGATTTTGACACTGAAGAAAGTAAAACCAACGTTTTTGCTTCGGTTGCTTTTGTGAAAGGACAATATGCCAAAAGTACATTTATTGGTCAGGAAGGAAATCAGGGACCTTATAAATTAAAAGGTCAAAATGGCGAATTATATGTTTTGGTTATTTCGGGATCTGAGCGTGTTTATGTAAATGGTGTTTTATTAAAACGTGGTGAAAACAATGATTATGTGATTGATTATAATGCAGGTGAAATTGTTTTTACGTCACTTTTTACGATCACTTCAGAAATGCGTATTAATATCGAATACCAATATTCTGACCGAAATTATAATCGTCTTGTGACATACGCGGGCGCGACACACGAAAATAAAAGCTGGAGTTTTGGTGGTTATTTGTATTCTGAAAATGATATGAAAAATCAGCCTTTGCAACAAAATCTTTCTACAGAACAGGTTCAGGTTTTGAGTCAGGCGGGTGATGACCAAAACTTAATGACAGCGCCTTCTGCTTATGAAGATGCTTATGCGGATAATAAAATTTTATATAAAAAAGTAGTTCTTAATGGTATTGAAGTTTATGAATATTCGAACATTGCTACTGATGTTTTATATAATGTAAAATTTAGTCTTGTCGGAAATAATCTTGGAAATTATATTATTCAGAACAATAATTCGGTTGAGCGTATTTATGAATATGTTGCGCCTGTAAATGGCATTTTGCAGGGAAATTATGAACCCATTGTCAAACTGGTTGCGCCGATGAAAATTCAGGTAGCAACTTTTTTAGGAAAATACAATCCTGATGAAAAGACGTTGGTTGATTTTGAAATTGCCATGAGTAATAATGACAAAAATTTATTTTCCGGAATTGATGATTCTGACAATGAAGGTGTTGCTGTAAAAACAAATATTAAAAAACGTCTTTTTACGAGAGACTGGACTTTGGATGCTTTTGTTAATTATCAATTTGTACAGGAGAATTTCAGATCTGTGGAGCGTTTGTATAACATTGAATTTAATCGGGATTGGAATTTAAATGCAACACTTCTGGGCAACCAGAGTTTGTTGGTTACGGGTTTAAATTTTGATTTATTTTCGAAAAAAGAAACTTCTGATATTGGTTTGTTTACGTATCAATTTGAGAAATTAGATTTCACAGAAAGTTATTCGGGTTCACGCCATACGGCAAATGCTTTCTTCAAACTAAAAAAATGGACTGTTGAAAATCGCGGCAGTTTTTTGAATTCTGATGCGACAACTTCTACTTCAAAATTTATCAGAAACCTGACCAAAACCAAATATCATTTCGGAAAAAACTGGGTTGGCGGGAGTATCCAGATTGAAGATAACCAGGAAAAAGATAAAGTCACCAATCAATTTTCGGCCTTGAGCCAGCGTTTTTCAGAATACGGTGTTTTTGTTGGCCGTGGCGACAGTACCAAAGTTTTTGTAGAACTTGGTTATTTGCAACGTCGCAATGACAGTTTGCAAAATGGCTTTTTGCAACATGTTAATGATTCTAAAATGTATGTTTTGAAATCGAAATTAATTCAGAACAAAAAAACGGATCTTGCGGTTTATGCCAGTTACCGAACGCTCGATTTTACTGATGCTTCACGCAAAAGCGAACCTTCATTAAATTCGAGAATCTTATATAATGATCGTTTTTTCAATCAGTTTATGCAAATAAGTACGGCCTATGAAACCAGTTCAGGAACTATTGCACAACAGGAATTTACTTATGTGGAAGTCCCGACCGGACAAGGCGTTTATACGTGGAATGATTATAACGGAAACGGAGTTCAGGAATTAGAAGAATTTGAAGTCGCGCCTTTTCCGGATCAGGCAAAGTTTATAAGGATCTTTTTACCTAATCAGATTTATATCAAAACCAATCAGAATAAGTTTTCGCAATCTGTGATTTTAAATCCTTTGCAATGGCAGAATGAAACCGGCTTTAAAAAACTGGCTTCGTATTTTTACAACCAAACTTCATTCATTATGGATCGGAAAGTAAAAAACGATGGCGGGAATTTTGAATTAAACCCTTTTCATTCTTCTGATGAAAATCTGCTGGGATTAAATTCAAGTTTACGAAACAGTCTTTATTATAACCGCGGAAAACAAAATCATTCTGTTACCTATTCTTATCTTGTTAATAAAGGAAAAAATTTGCTTTCTATTGGTTCTCAGGATGTCAGAAATAATTCGCATCAATTGCAATACACGCATTTGTACCAGAAAAGCTGGCTGTTTAATTTCTTTACCAAAACGATTAAAACAACTTTGGTTTCTGAAGATTTTACAGAGAAAAATTATAATCTGGAAGGGTATCAGATTGCGCCTAAAATCAGTTATTTGTTTTCTAAAAACACAAGTCTTGATTTCTTTTATGAATTGCAAAACAAAAAAAATCAGATTGGAAACTTAGAAACCCTGGATCAAAACAGGCTGGGAACTTCGTTTTCTTATGCAGGTGAAAAAAAAGTAACGGTAAGCGGAGAGTTTTCTTTTTATGAAAATAAATTTACGGGAAATGAATTTTCATCAGTAGGTTTTCAGATGTTAGAAGGTTTACAGGCGGGAAAAAATCTGGTTTGGAAACTTCTTCTTCAAAAGAATATTACACAGTTTTTGGATATTAACCTGAACTATCAGGGACGCAAAAGTGAAACCGGAAATACAATTCATACCGGCAATATTCAGCTTCGTGCATATTTTTAACAGCTAAATAAAAAGATTACTATAATTTGATTAATTTTAGTTGAAATTCTAACACCTTTTACTATGAGAAAATTATTAATGTTGTGTTTTATGTTAGCATTGTCCGGTAATTTCTATGGTCAGGAAACTGCCAAAACTACTAAGGCAAAAACAGAAACAAAAGCAAAAAAAGAAGCAAAAGAAAAAGCTGCAGACACAAAGAAAACAGCAGACAAAACAAAAGAGAAAGCTGCAAAAACTAAAGAAACTGCAGACAAGACAAAAGAAAAGGCAGATAAAACGAAAGCAGCATCTGACAAATCGAAAGAAAAAGCAGCAAAATCAAAAGAAAGCGCTGACAAAGCAGCTGCAAAAGCAGACAAAACAAAAGAAAAAGCTGCCAGCACTAAAGAAAAAGCAGACAAGACTAAAGAGAAAGCAGACAAAACAGCTGCATCTGCACAGAAAATAAAAGCGGATAGTAAGTCTACTGCAAAATCTTCTACAAAAAAACTGAAGGAAACTAACGAAAAAGCTCCTGTAGTTGCTGATAAAGTTACGGGTGAGTATAATGGTAAAAAAGTATACACAGGTCCAAGAGGCGGAAAATACTATATTAACTCAAACGGGAATAAAACTTATATACAAGACTAAGTTGCTAAGATTCTGAGACTCTAAGTTGCTAAGTTTATATGACAATAAGCAGTTTATGTTTAAGTAAATAAACCATCTAAAAACCGGACTTACGTTCGGTTTTTTTGTTAATAAACTTCGAATCTCTGAATTCTATATTGCAAAACCTCAGTAACTTAGAGCCTTTGCGACTTTGTATCTTAAAAATAAAAGAGTTAATAATTTAGTAATGTGTCGGAAATAACATAAAAAACATATTTATATATCTTCGTTTTTTAAAAAGCGTTACATTATGAGCATTGACTATTCTGCGAACAAAACTATTTTAGTAGCTCCATTGAACTGGGGTTTAGGACATGCTACGAGATGTATTCCTATTATAAAAGCGCTTCAGGAGAATAATTATATTCCGATAATAGCTTCTGACGGCATTGCATTAGCGCTATTGCGCAAGGAATTTCCATATATTGAAACATTAGAACTGCCTTCTTATCATATTGAATATGCTAAAAACGGTAAAAACTTTAAATGGAAACTGATTAAAAATTTACCTAAAATGATCACTGCCATTTTGGATGAGAAAAAAATGGTAAAATCATGGATCAAAAAACATGGTATTGATGGTATCATTTCTGATAACAGACTGGGTGTTTTCAGTCGAAAAATCCCTTCTGTTTTTATGACGCATCAATTGAATGTGATGACTGGAAATACAACCTGGTTTACCAGTAAATGTCATCAGCATATTATAAAAAAATACTCTGAGTGCTGGATTCCGGATACGGATGATGCGGTAAATCTGACTGGTGAATTAGGACATCTTAAAACTAATGAGCTGAATTTAAAATATATTGGCCCATTGAGCAGAATGCGTAAAAAAGATACGCCCAAGCTTTATGATTTGATGGTTATACTTTCGGGACCGGAACCACAACGTACTTATCTTGATGAAAAACTGCAAGAGGAAGTGAAACGTTTTGATGGAAAAGTAGTTTTTGTAAAAGGTGTTGTAGAAAAAAACCAGACAAAACAGGAAGTTGGAAATGTGACGTATTACAATTTCATGAATTCAAAACAACTGGAACAGACATTTAATGAAAGTGAAATTGTTTTATGCCGTTCAGGATATACAACCGTTATGGATTTGGCGAAATTGGGTAAAAAAGCATTTTTTATTCCAACTCCGGGACAATACGAACAGGAATATCTGGCGATAAAACTTCAGGATGAAAATCTGGTTCCGTATGCAACTCAGGACAAATTTAAGATTGAAGATCTTTCAAAAGTAGATTCATTTGATGGGTTATCTCAATTCAAAAACACCATAGACTGGGATTCTTTATTTTCTATATTTGAAGATAATGCTACCCGATAAATAAGATTTGTCGAAATCTGCTGCACTTTATAGTACGCGGATGACGCTGATTTGCTATAGTAATGACGCTGATAACGCTGATAAAAACTGATTTTTTATTTTAATTTTGAGATAAAAGCAAGTATACATTCTTGTAAATCTGTGTTTTCGCGATAGCGAATCTGTTTTATCAGTGTTAATGACACAGATTTTGCAGATTTGCTATCGCAAACACATGATGTTTATAACAATTTGTTTAATTTTAGAAGTTGAACTGCGCTTGTAAACGCAATAAATTACCTTGTTGTCTGTTGATCGGCAAAGTGCTGTCTACAAAATTTCTGTCAGCAATTACATATTCTGCTGTAAGTTCAAATGCTTTGATTGGCTGCCACTCTACGCCTAATTCGTAATCTCTTACAACATAACTTCTGGCGTCTTTTTCATATTTCTTTCCTCCGTCATAATATTGAAATTTAGCGAAAGGATAAATATGTTGTTTTTTGATGTCAAGTTTATAATTCAATAAAACATATCCGCCATTTAAATCTGTTTCGTCTACAGTATTGGTAAGTGTATTATATCTCGGTCCTGTACCAATATTATATTCTGTCTGGATTCCGAATGGTTTTGGGTATAAAACAAAAGTGGCTCCGATTCGCTGGTCTTTAATATATTGCGGATCATTAACTGTTACTCCTGGAGAAATTTCTCCGGTAAAAGCCCATTTTCCTGTATAAGCCTGAATTCCAGGTTCTATAATCTGGTTTCCGATTACAAAAGGGTATGTTGCTCTGGCTACCACATTCAGATCTCTGTTTCCGTCTAACTTATTGGCGATTTGTCCGTTATAAACTCCGAAAGCAAAAACTCCAAAATCTCCGGAACCTTTGTAACCGTCTTTTACCAACATTGCAAAACGCTCTCTGATTTCGGCTGGAGCCCAATAGAAAATAAGCCCTAAATCACGTTCGTTTAATATGGCACTATTTATAGCATCGGCACGGTCTAATGTCAATCGCTGTGAACTCGACTGCATGTTTTCAAAACCGTATGGAATTTTACTTTGTCCCACACGTACACGATATTCCTTTTTCTTATCAAAAGAAAGATCAAAATACAAATCACGAATCTGAACAAAATTCTGAATTCCGGTACTTGGTGAACTGGCAAAATCGGGTTGAAAATAGAAAAACACATTTGGATGAACCTGTCCCGAAAATACCAAACGGGCACGTCTGATAAAAAGTCCGTTGTTTGCTTTTGCGTCCGGAGCGGTAGATGTAGTTCCCCAGGATTTATCGCATTGCTCACAGGAAACTTTGTCATTTGTAGAAAACAAACCATTGTACCTTATTTGAGCATAACCTCTTAATGAGATTCTGTCATACCAATGTTCTTCGCCACTTACTCCTGATTTTGTGTCTGGTAGTTTCGCCTGATTAATGGAATCTAAAAGACGCAGAACTTCTTTTTTTACGTCTTCTTTCTTCAAGTCTTGCGCATTTGCTACACAAGTAATTAGCAATAAAATTGCAATTATTTTTCTTTTTATCATCTTTTCCCTTTAATGCGCTAAAATTCAGGTGCAAAGATGTATCACCAATGTTAAGAAATCATTAACAAGATGTTACGATAATAAGAAGATTTGTTTCCAAATAGTTAGGTAATTGTATTTTAATCGATCGGACCCATATTTTACGGCACTTCGCAGAAAAGATGGTTACAATTACTTAACTTCCGTTTTTTGAATTTTTTGTGTTTTTTCGAGCGTAAATGAGAATTCAGAACCAATTCCGAACTCACTTTCTACATAAACTTTCTCTTTGTGAGCTTCAATAATATGTTTTACAATTGCCAATCCAAGTCCGGAACCACCTTCAGAACGGGTTCCGCTTTTGTCAACTCTGTAAAAACGTTCAAATAATCTTGGGATATTTTGTTTTTCAACTCCTTCTCCATTATCACTAATACGGATTAAGACTTTTTTCTTGGTTAGATTGACAACGCCAACTTCTGTTAATCCGCCTTCTTTACCATATTTAATAGAGTTGACAATCAGGTTTTCAAGAACCTGTTGTATTCTGTCCTGATCACCGCGAATGATAACCGATTGTACATTTTTGCTTTCAAAAGACAGTTTGATTTTCTTTTTATCGGCTTTCATTTCCAAAAGATCAAAGACATTCTGAATTAACTCTACAATGTCAAAATCAGTCATTACCAAATCTAAATCACCCGATTCGAGTTTAGTAATCATATCTAAATCTTCAACAATATAAATAAGACGCTCTACTCCTTTCTCGGCACGTTTTAAGTATTTTTTTCGGATGTGTTTGTCATCCATCGCGCCGTCAAGCAATGTCGAAACATAACCCTGAACGGTAAAAAGAGGTGTTTTTAATTCGTGCGAAACATTCCCCAAAAACTCTCTGCGGTATTGTTCACGAATTTCGAGCATTTCGATTTCGAGTTTTTTATCGGTAGCAAACTTTTTCACTTCTCGTGAAAGCGTTTCCATATCAGTCGTTATGGGCTGGTTGATAAGGGTTGTGGATTCTAACAAGGAAACCTCATCGTAGATTTTCTTTACCCTTCTGTATATGAAGCGCTCTACACGATATTGTAAAACCAGAAAAGAGAAAATATAAACTGAGATAATAAAAATTATTCCAAATGCAACCTGATGTTTTAGTTGACCTTTATAGAATAAAGACATTAACATCAATACAAATGCTGTAGTAAAAAGGCTTATGTATAATGCCGATTTTACAGCAAACTTATATGTTTTTTTAAAATTA
>SEBM01000149.1 GCA_004296145.1 Flavobacterium sp. | reverse complement strand
AATTAGAAAATATCTTAAAAAAATATCCTGATATAAATATAAAGTGGCTCTTAACCGGAAAAGAATCAA
This sequence comes from Flavobacterium sp., assembly GCA_004296145.1. Classification (GTDB taxonomy): domain Bacteria; phylum Bacteroidota; class Bacteroidia; order Flavobacteriales; family Flavobacteriaceae; genus Flavobacterium. The sequence goes on along the minus strand of SEBM01000149.1, from coordinate 8,196 downwards.
TGTTTAAAACAGAAGAGTCTATTCTGGAAGAAAACCTTAACTATAAAGAACTTGCTGAGGCACGACTTGAAATTATAGTCCTCAAAAATGAAAAAATCGCTTTGCTTACAGAAGAATTAAAAAATCTGAAAAAGAGCAATAAGTAATCTGTAATCCTGATTTCATTTTTATAGACTTATATTTTTTTACAACAAATTCTTTTTAACTTTAAATTGCATTAATCAGGATATAATTGCCATAAAAAATCTGCTGTTTTGCTTTTTGGGTTGTCATAATTACATTTCTTCATTTTTTTTGTCTTTTAAATTAGAAGTTCATTTATGTAGAGATACGTGCCCTTATTATTTTGTTACCCTATATTTGTAAGAATTTTACAATGTTTTATTCAGATCAGTGGAACTAATTGATATTGAGTTGATAACAAAAGCTTTTCTTTATTTAGGTTTTAGCTTTCTGTTGTCTGTTGCACGAATGTCTCCGACTTCACGCAAAATTTTATAGTTCTTATAAATTATACAAGTTTTAAAAGTATCCTACTTTTATAGAAAATCATTTTCTAAGATGATTAAAAAAAAACGCAAAAGTCAGTCCCAAAAGCATTCGAATTGTACAGGGGATATGTACTTGATAGTTTTGGCAAATCCGAAAATAAGGTTTAATTTAACTCCCGATCTGTGAAGTGTTCTTAATATCATCACAACCACTGTACGAAGTCGGGAGACTTCGCACAGCGTTAGGGTTATAAATAAAAATTCAATCTTAAAATTTACATTAATCAAACATAATTTCAAAAGCAACCCAAAATGAAAATCCTTAAAATCTTATTTGTTGTAACAATTTTCGCTTCCTTATCTTATAAAGAAGACAACACTGTTTTAACAAATGACAAATCATTTGAAACTCCCGAAGAAGTAGCGGCCTATACATTTGAAGTTCTTAAAAACATCGATAAAAAAACTAACGAAGAATTTCTGGAACAAGTAATAACGTATAAGGAATTTAAGGATTTAGCACATAATCCAAACGCTAAACTTGGCGATGCCGTTAAAAGCAAGTTAGAATCTGTATCAGAGGGAGCGTTTACAGATACTTCAATAAGGGATTTTAATGATATTAAAAAAACCGGTAAAGAATATTATATTGACTGGAGTTCCATAACATTTTCTGAATTTAAACACTCGGTTATGGAAGTTGGCAATATGAAAGGTTTAAAACTCCAAACGCATTTTAAAAATAAAGATGGTCAGATTTACTTTGTAAACTCACTGTCATTTTACGATGGAAAAGGTTACAGAATCATAAAATTTGCCGAAATCGTACCAACATTTAATAAAATAAAGCACGATTAACAGTACGTTTACCTCCCCGCTCTACGAAATGTCCTTAAAACATTATAATCGCTGTGCGAAGTCTTCCGACTTCTCACAGCGATGGAATATTACACGCACGCAACACAATAGAAAAGAAACTAAAACAACCAACAAAAAATAAACGAAACATGAAAAAGTTAATGATAATCATCGTAATGGGTTTTAATTTCTTTGCTTTTGGACAAAAAGCAAAGAAAACGGAAATTGAAATTTTATTACAAAAAGGCATTAAACCTGAACTAGCGTTTTTTTGGGAAACAAAAGATACACTTGTCTTACCAAATAAAAATTTCAGAGAAACAATTGAGTTTGATTTAATTAATAAAAAATGTATTCTTCAAAATGTCTTTAGCAGGAAAAAAATTGAACTTACAAAAGATTTCAAACTAAACGACAGACACGAAATTGATTCTCAACGTGATTTTGAATACGATTTTGATATTGTAGACAACACTTTTGTTACCACAGGAATTGATAAGTATAAAATTTACTTTGACGAGAAAAAGAAAAATATAGTAAAAATTGAAAATATACAGAGTAAACATATATTTATTCCAAAAAAATATGAAAACTACAGAAGCCCTTTAGCGCCTATGAGTTCTGCACCATCGGAATAGTTACAGCTACTCTGCGAAGTTTTCTTAAATAGTAATCGCTGTGCGAAGTCTCCCGATCGTATAATCGACAAGTTAATTTATTCACTAAAAAAGCTAAAAATTATCACTATACTTCGAAAATTGCAACAGAATACTGAAAGATAAAGAAGTTGGCAGAGACTGGCGGAATTTAAATTAGCAGATAAAAATGAGTCAAATAATATATCAAAACAAAGTTAGCTATATGCAGAAATTTTTCGCATTTGGATTAACGTTTACTGGCTTAGGTTTAATTATTAACCACTATCTATTTTTTGGAATTCTTTTTATTTTAATTGGATTATTTGTTTTCGCATCGGGAGGTTTAGAAGTTAAGACTCAAAATAATACCTACAGAAAATTTTTAAAGATATTTGGTTTACATATTGGAAAATGGGTAAGCTATCCTGAAATAGAATATATTTCTGTTGTTAAATCGAGAATATTAGAAGACGATTATCCCCAAAATAAAACGTATACAGAAGTTTTCAATATCAATTTGTTTCACAATGAAAATAAACATTTCAGAATTTATCAAAATGGTGACAAAATTGAAACTTTGCTTGTTGCCGAAAATCTAAAATCTGTATTGAATGTGTCTCTTTTTGATGCCACATAAAATTAAACAACAAAATAACAACCTGTTTTTTCTTCAATTTTTTAAATCAAAAACTTCGCAAAGTAATTAAGATTTGTATACCATCGGAGTATAAATTATTTAAAAAAAACTTACTTTTATCGGCATAATTTATATACCGTGCATCAGGAAATAACCAAAAATATAGCAACAGCAAATGGCTCAAACGAGTTTCAAATCCGTGTTCTTAAGGAAGAAGGAGTTGGTCTTTTGACAACCAGAAACGAAGAAAATTATCTTATTTTAGACAGCATTGACTATTGGTATGATGTGATACAGGATGAGTATCCGAAAAAGAAAAAATGCAGCTGTAAAAATGAATGGTTTAATGTGGTATTTCATTACATTCCGAGAGAAGGCACAGACGATATCAGAGAAATTGGCATTGTAACAACTTGTACGGCATGCAGCAAAGTTTCTAAACCTGTGTGGATCGACATTGATTATTCTCCGACAGAAGAACTGATCAAAAATCCTATCCATTTTTGTGAGAAGCCAAATATTAAATATAAGCTTCAGAAATTGAGTAGTTATTGGTCTGGCGACGATTTAAAGAACTTTTTGCAATTCATTTTTAACGATCTGAAATTAAATGTTTATTGCTGGTTTTCTCAGCATCCGGAAAATAAAAGAAAATTTGAAAAAGTCTCACTTGAGAAAGCTATCCAAATCATTACGGTTAATCACAGATATCTAAATTTCTATTTTTCTGCCGAAGAACTTGACACGTCAGATTATACAGTACCTGCGTATGACAATGAAGCTTATGTAAAAGAAGGTATCTGGAGGCGAAACGAAATAATTCAACTTTCAGCTCCTTTCCGCATAATGGGATATGGCTTATTGTATTGCATTAATTTCTGTAATCAATATTTAGACAAAGGAAATGCCAAAGACAAGTCGGAACAATTTGAAATAATAACCACCAAAATTCAAAAATGGCTCAAAGAAAATTTTGTAACCAAACGAGGAAAAAATTGCTTTGACGGACAAAACGCTTATGACAAATTAATGGCCAGAAAAGATGCTGAAAGAAAATAATTTGAGCCCGACAATTAAAAATATAATTTTTATTCTTTGTGTTATCGCCATTTTAGCTTTCATAAATTCTAAACCAGTGACACAAGACTTTGAAGGAGAGTTCGATTTTACAATTGGTAAGACTATTAAATATTCTTTTTCTGATGGTTTCAAAGATTGTATTGAATATAAATATTTTGTAAACGGAGTAATCCATAAAGGATGTCTGATAAATAATGATTCTAAAATTGTTCCATTAAATACTTTTTTTAAGGTAAAATATTCTAAAAAAGATCCTTCGATTAGTATCATAAACTTTAAAGAACAAATAAGAGATTCAACAGAAATTGTCAAAGCCGGGTTTAAACTTCGCTCCACAACTCATTAAACATGGAATCCAATCAAAATACAAACAAAGGCTTCACTCCGATCGAACCCAACATAAATGAAAAATTAAATTGGGATTATGATTTAATTGTTTTGTGTCTGGAATATATAAGAACTGAGATTCCGACTATTTTAGAAATTGAAAGGGATAAAATAGAAGTCTTTTTAGTTTCTTTTAGCAACTTTTCAGGCGAAAATTATCCAGCAATCGGAATTCGGGAGAAACCAAATTTAACGGAAGTTATAAATTTAGATTTTTTTGATATTGATGAGAAAATTGACAATTGGCTAAACAATCTCGGAATTGAAAATCTAAAACAAAAAGCAGAAAACATAAAATGTATTGATTGGGAAACTTTGAAGAAATTAAAAGAATACCCGGAATAATCTATAGAAAAATTTTAACCTAAATTAGCAAGATGAAAGACACAAAACCAAAAGAAAAAAATTGGCTCAAAATATTTGTATTTACTTTGCTTGAAATTATTTTAACTTTCTGAAACTAATAAAACCTGTTTTATGAAACCAAAGCCATTTTACATTTATGGAGCATTTTTTATCGTCTTCATTTCTGCCTGTTTGTTGTGGATGATAAAAAACGATAGTTTTAAAGAAGATGCCACATATATTGGTTATCGGGATAAAGACATTGAAAAAACACTAGGAATAACTTTAGAAGAATATATAAAAACAAAATCTATTGTTTCATTCGAACTTAACGGAAATGAAAAATATGATGATAGTATATTGAAGCGTTTTCATCTGGAAATTCAGGAAATTCTCAAGGCTGAAGATCCTAAAAGAGGAATTCATTTAACATTTGATAAAAAAACGTCCTACGAAAATGTGATTCGTGCCTTTCAGATTTGCAAAAAAGAAGGCGCCTCAACATATGTTCCTGATGGTTATGATTTTTGGGTTTTTCCCTTTTATAAAAAGAAAATAAATAATAAAAGACTTCAGTCAAAATAGCAGTAAAAGAAAAATAATACAATTCTATATTTTCAAATTAACACCCACCAAAACCATTTTTATGAAGAAATTTTTACTTATACTTATTATACTATTTTCAATAAATTCTTATTCTCAGAAGTCGGGAGAACAACTTTTTCAGGCCATTTTTGATCATAATTTAGATGCTGTAAAAGCGATAATAGAAAAAGACAAATCGCAGGTTAATTATGTCAGACAAATAAACGAATCATTTTATATTCCGGTATTGATGCAGGCGGCGATGAATAATGAATATGAAATTTCAAAATACTTAATTGAAAACGGTGCCGATGTTAATAAAAAAGATGGTTTTAAAATGACTTGTTTAATGTGGGCTGCCGCAAATCAAAATATAGAACTCACAAAATTATTACTAGAAAAAGGAGCTGACAAAAACGCACAGGATATGAACGGGATTACTGCACTAAAAGCGGCAGAAGAAACGAAGAACAAGGAGATTATTCTGCTGCTTAAGTAGTTTTGCTAATTTAAAATTAATTCTATGGGAATTGTATGCGAATTTTATCTTGTTGATGATCAATTTATAAATGGTTTTTCTGAAGACCCACAAGCGTATGAGTATGATTTTTCGGAAAATTATACGGATCCGGATGGAAAATTCCATAACGAGGGTGTGAGTAATTTTTATACTGATAAAGCCTGGGATATTGCAAGTTTTCTAATTCAGGAAAATGATACTTCTCAGGAAAAAATCTTAAGCGGATTATTGGGTCAGCCGCTGGAAGATATAGAACGTTTGAGCTATATAAAATCATTTGATGTTGCTAAAATGAATGAAATAATGAGCCTGATTTCTCTTCAGCAAATTACCGAAGCTTATAATGAAGAAAAAATGCAGGATCCGTATGTTTATAACGCCGGATGGTTCACAAAAGAAAGCAATTGGGATTATATTTTAGATCATGTAAAAACAATTTTTGAAGCATTTAAGAAAGCTGCCGAAGGTAATAAAGGAATTATTGTTTCCAAAGGTTAAATGACAAACGCTGGCTTTGGATTCTAAATAAAAAAATTAAATTCCAAATCTTTACTACGTCTCTGAACGTTATAAAATCTTATACCATCCAAATGACCAAATCTAAATTTAAGCTACTAATAATCGTCGCAGCCGTTCTCTTTTTTTCTTATCATATAATTTCTTTTTTTTCAACTTTTCACTTTTATGCTGCAGGATCATATCCTTACGCAGAAACTTATTACTTAGAATATCCCGAAAAGGAAGTTCTTGCTGCACTGGAAAAATTACATCTTCAAAATGCTGATTTAAAAGATAAAAACCCTACAGACTATTGGCATGACATTTATTTTAATTTAGATGGTAAAAGAATACAATCATGGACAAGATCTTTCTCTGAAAACGGAACAAACCTTGCTCTCGTGGCGGTATACAAAAAAAGAGAAACAGGATGGCAATTAGTCAATCAGGAATTAGGCTTATTTGAGAACATAATGCTAAAAAGAGCGTTTGAAAAAAAAATAATCAAAAGGCTCAAAATCGAATTAGAAAAATAAAATTTTTAGTCCTTAGTTTTTTAGTACTAGGGACTAAGAACTAAAAAACTAAGGACTCTCAAAAAAACACTATTTTAATTTTTCTTCCAATAACTTCAAACGTTTTTCGATTTCTGCAATCTTCGCGTCTTTTGCTTCTATAAGTTTTTGCTGTTCCTGAACGGCTTTAACCAACGGAACTACAAATTCTGAATATCGTAAACTGTAAAAATCTGCATCGGTTTGTGGTTTTACGATTCCGCTAAATTGATAATTAATCGAGTTTGCAGCTGCTTCTACTTCCTGAGCAATAAATCCGGATTGCAGATCTGTTGTTCCTGTTTTCATTTTATAAATCACAGGACGAAGTTTATTGATAAAATTCAAGCCAAATTCGCTGTTTTGAATATCTTTCTTCAAACGCATATCAGAAGGATTTGACCACGCCACCTGACCGCCTATGCTGGTCATACTTGTATTCCCGATTTGCACTGTGTTGCTTCCTCTTCCCTTTGCGCTATATCCAATCACAACTTGGTTGGTTTGGCTATCTGCATTTGCATACGCACTTCCTCCAATAAATATCGATGAGGAAGCATTTGTTATGGGCACACCACTACCGTTACCTACACCTGTATTATAACCTATTGCTACATTATTATCCCCACTCTTAAGATTATATAAAGATTGTGTACCAATTGCCATATTATTATTTCCTGAGGTATTATTTGCAAGCGAATTTGATCCGATACCAACATTCGAAGCTCCTGTTGTTGATAATGCTAGACTTCCTGTTCCAAGTGCAAAATTACCATTCCCACTAGTATTTAAATTAAGTGCATTCTCTCCTATTGCAATATTTTGGTTTCCGCCGATATTGTTCGAAAGTGTATTTGCTCCTATTGCAACATTACTGTATCCTGTTGTATTTTTTTCCAACGAAAACACTCCCATTGCAATATTACTATTTGCAGTTGATAAATTCAATGCGTTATGGCCTATCGCAATATTATTATATGATGTTGTTGAATTTCTTAAAGTTCCGTCACCTAACGCAATATTATAATAACCCGATGTATTTGATGAAAGAGCAAAAGTGCCTATTGCTGTATTATAATTTCCGGTATAGTTTACACGAAGTGCTCCTACTCCAAAAGCTGTATTACCGGTACCGTATGAATTAAAAGCATCTAAAGAATTGTAACCAAAAGATGTTGACGTTGAAGTAAGGTTTCCTGCATTTGTATTATTAATTTTAAATTGCAACGGCTGGTCATCAATTGTTCCTATAAAATTACTACTTGGATCTGTTTCTGAATTACCGGTAAGAACCCAAGCAAATTTAGACGAATTTATAGTTTTCAAAACACCATCAAAATCAGCAATTAAAACATTATCAGAAGGGAAACCAGTCTCCAGCCCTTTTATTGCCAAAGTAAAATCTGAAGTAGTGGTTAAAATGCTTTTTTTAGTTAAAGCTCCTCCTAATTGAATACTGCCGTTAAAGGCTGTTAGTCCATTATCGGCATAAGGATTTATTTGTATTTTTTTCCCATTAACAGTAGCTACCGTTTCTGTTTGTGCCACTATAAATCCACTCTGAACCAGTAATAAAAGTAAAACAATCTTTTTCATTTTAATT
>SEBM01000723.1 GCA_004296145.1 Flavobacterium sp. | reverse complement strand
GCTTTAAGGGTAAATTTAAAGATGAAGTAGATCACCAGATTTTAGATATGTTAATAGACAATACGAGAGTTCCGTTTACTGACATTGCAAAAAAACTATTGATATCTGCTGGAACAGTACATGTTAGAGTAAAAAAAATGGAAGACGCAGGTATAATAATGGGGTCTTCATTAGCCTTAGATTACGATAAATTAGGGTATTCATTTATTGCTTATGTTGGGGTGTTTCTTAATAATACATCTCAGACTAAATTTGTATTAGAAAGAATCAATCAGATTCCTTTTGTAACTGTTGCATCTGTAACTACAGGAAAATTCAACATTTTTTGCAAAATCAGAGCAAAAGATACTAAGCATGCAAAAGAAGTAATCTTCATGATCGATGATATCGAGGGAGTTTACAGAACAGAAACTATGATTTCATTAGAAGAAAGTATAAACGATAAGAAGCGTTTGATGCATACTATTTTTAAAAATATGTAATATTTTCTTGAATGCTATATTAAAATATAACCTCAAGTTTATTCTTGGGGTTTTTTTATGACCAATTAACCAACCAACTATAACACAATTATGTATACGTTACCAAAAATTGAACGCTTCAATCAGGACGTTCTCTCAAAATACCACATTTATAATAGTGTTTTTATAACATTACCTTTTGATTCTATAGATAATACGGGAGTTTTACTGCCTTTATTTACAGAAACTTGCGAAACGGGATTTAAAAAACAGGAAACACCAAAAGAAATTTTTGATTTCTTCTCAAATAAATTTTTGAACAACGCTTCTGAAACTGAAAAAATCGACTTAATGTTTCGATTTATTCAGTATATAGAACGTCAAATCGTACTTTTTGATGCTATTGAAGACGCTGCTTTTCCAGAGGTTAATAATATGGAAGGTCGTGGTTCTCTGCGCGATATTAAAGAAAGAACAGATGCTAAGGAAAAAGATGAGGAGCTTATCGAATTTCTTGAGAATTTTAATGTCAGAACGGTTCTTACTGCACATCCTACACAGTTTTATCCTGGACCTGTATTAGGAATTATCAATGACTTAACGGCAGCAATTCGATTAAATGATTTATTTAAAATCAAACAATTACTTGCTCAATTAGGTAAAACTCCTTTTATTCAGAATGAAAAGCCAAATCCATATGATGAAGCGGTGAGTTTGATCTGGTATCTGGAAAATGTATTTTATGAAACATCAGGAGAAATAGTTCATTACTTGCAAAAAAATATCCTTAACGGAAATGCAATCCAAAACCAATTAATTAAACTTGGATTTTGGCCGGGAGGAGACCGTGACGGAAATCCATTTGTAACAACAGAAATAACTTTAAAAGTAGCGGATCGCTTGCGTACTTCTATTTTGAAATGTTATTATGTTGAAATGAGAAACTTAAAAAGAAAGCTAACATTCTCAGGTGTAGATACTTTAGTCGCTGAACTTGAACATAAACTTTATCGTTCTGTTTTTTATTCTAAAGGTGAAATCTACATCACTCTTGACGAATTATTAACCCAGTTAAACAAAATTCGTGATATTATTATTGAGAAACATCAATCATTATATCTTGATGAATTAGAGGCTTTTTTATTAAAAATTAATTTATTCGGATTTCATTTTGCAACTTTAGATATTCGTCAGAATAGTAAAATTCATAACATCGTATTTAAAGATGTTGTTGATTATTATTTGAATTCAAAATCAAATGTTTTTCCAAAAAATTACTTTGAATTGACAGAAGATCAAAAA
>SEBM01000148.1 GCA_004296145.1 Flavobacterium sp. | reverse complement strand
GTGGCAACAGACATGGTTCAAACACGAGTGGCGTGGTCCGGTCAAGAACATGATTGTCCAACCACCGACCGTTGATTCGAAGATGAGGGAAGGAGGACTAGTAGATGAAGTGAGTGAAGCGCAAGACACGATTGTCGAGGGCGCGACTGATCAGCAAGCAACGACGAAGAATGTGTCAACATCAGTACTAGAGGAACCTCTTGCTCGCATTACAGAAGGATACAAAGCTTTCCAACCAGGCATCCAGCACTCGGTCACTTCGAAGAAGATTGCAAATCCTGAAATAAACGGAAACACTGCAATTTCAATTCTGAAAGCAAAATTTTCAAGCCATTTGTTCAGTAAATAATAAACGGGAAAAAGGGCAATTATAAAACCAATTATACAATACAAAATATATTGTTTTGATAATTCTTTGAGCAAAATATTCGTTTCTGCCCCCAGGGTTTTTCTAATCGCAATTTCCTTCATTCTTCTTTGAATGGAATAAGAAGCCAAAGCAAACAATCCAAAAAGAGCGATAAGAATTACGATGATATTTAGCAATGAGAATAAATTCTTTTGTTTTACGTAAGATTCGTATGTTCGGGCATATTCTTTATCTACAAAATCATATTTAAACGGATATTCTGTATCGACTTTGGTTTTCCAGAATTTCTCAATATCTGCAATGGTATTTTTAGTATTATTTCCTTTTAGTTTGACATAAACAATATTGATTCCGTCTGCCATATCCAATGTTTTAAGATGTGTAAATACCATTGGTGGCACTTCGACTTCGGGACTCAATAAATTGAAATTTTTTACAATACCAATAATTTTCAATTTTTGATTTCGTATCAAAAGTTCTTTTCCAAGCGGATCTTTGATTTTCATTAATTTAACCGCTGTTTCGTTTACTAATACAGAATTTACAGTGTCAGAAGCTAATTTTTGATCAAAAAACCTGCCTGATTTCATCTTTATTTTCATCATTTCGAACATGTCAAAATCGATCGGAATATTTTTTTCCTTAAAAAGTTCGTCGTTATACAAGACAGGAGATAAAGTATTGTCTGAGCCATCAAAAGAAATAAGCGCGGTTGAAACCTTTTGAACTCCTTCGATTTTTTCTAATTCATGTTTAATGGCATTGTATCGGTTGAAAATGTTTTTTCCAACTTCTTCTCCTTGATAATAGGAAGGAGGAAGACTTAATGAAATAGATAAAACCTGATCGCCTTTGAAACCTAAATCTTTATTGTTTAAATATTCGACCTGTTGATAAACAATACTGGAACCAATAATAAAAAAGGAAGCAATGGCAAACTGAAAAATCAGCATTCCGTTTCGTAACCAGACACCACTTTTGCTTCTTCCGTAATTGCCTTTTAATACTTTTAGCGTTTCAAAATTAGACACATAAAGAGCAGGAAATATACCGGCAACTAAAACAGTTAGAATGAAAATTAGAATTAATTGGATGTAAAACTGATTCTCAACAATTTTTAAATGTTTGCTTAAAAAAGCATTGTAATACGGCAATGAAATTTCTACAATTACTAAAGCCAATAAAATCGAAAACAAACTAATAAGTGTCGTTTCAAAGATAAACTGAACGATAATATTCTTTTTAGAAGCACCCAAAACTTTGCGCAAACCAACTTCTTTGGCTCGTTTTATCGCATTTGCCGTTGCCAGATTGATGTAATTAACAAGCGACAGAATCAAAATTAAAACGGACAAACCAAACATGATTACTAAAAACTGATAATTGCCACGCCCTTCAGGATAACCATCAGCAATTGAATGCAGTCTGGCTTTTGCAAGCGGTTCCATGTAAACGGTAAAATGCCCAATTTTTTTCTCCATTTCCTGAGGCGTAAAACCTGCCTGCTTGGCATTTAATTCTATAATTTCTTTGTAATAGGCGTTTTCCAGTAATTTTCTGGTTGCTTCAACTTTTGATGGGTCTTTCAGTTTTACGAGTATTTTATGAGAAAAAATTCCCATTTGGTTACTTGGATCTAAAAGTGCTTTCATCTTGTTGACGACAATATTCGGCGCAAGCGAAGAATTTCCGGGAATGCGATAAACAGCGCCAATGGTAAACATCGAATCAAAACACTTTACCTGTTTGCCAACGGGATTTGTATTCCCAAAAAAACGTTCTGAAAGAGCTTCAGAAATAGCAATACTATTTTCATCTTTTATGGCAGAAACACCATTTCCGTAAATGATTTTAAAAGGAAAAAGGGAAAAGAAATCACGCTCTGCGTTAATAATTTTATCGACAAATTCCTTCTTTCCATTATAAATGATTTTGTTTTTTTGATACCAGGTGTCGGCATACACTATGGTTGCGACATTAGGATCGTTTTCTAAATAAGGTTTTAATCGTGCCGGATTATTTTCGGTAACCGGCATGTCAGGCAAACTCACTAATACCTGATAGACATTGTCTTTCTCAGTATTCCATGCGTTATAACTTTGTTCGTCATTCCAATAAAGTAAAGCGAAAATTAAACCTGCAATTCCAATTGATAATCCCAAAACATTCAAAGCCGTAAAAAGCTTATTGTTTTTGATGTGATTTATAAATATATGTATCCAGTTTTTTAGCATGTTATTCGTATTTTAAATATTGTAAAACATTCACTTTTGTTGCCTGATAAGTTTTTGAAAGCACAACCATTAAAGTCAGTAAAAGCAAACCTGAAAAACCAATAAGGAAAGGATAAATCGAAATGTCAATTCTCGAAATAAAATCCTCCAGCCATTTACTCAAAAAATAATATACCGGAAATACAGATAATAAGAATCCAAGCAAGCAGAAATATACATATTGTATAGAAAGTTCTTTGATTAAAACATTCGTTTCTGCTCCAAGGGTTTTTCTGATCGCAATTTCTTTCATACGGCTTTGTATCGAATAAGAAGCCAAAGCAAAGAGTCCGAACAGCGCAATAAGAATAACTACAATATTCAATAATGAAAAAAGATTTTTTTGATTGATGTATTCTTTATAAGTCCTTGCATATGTTTTATCTACAAAATCATAAGTAAAAGGATAATCCTGATCAATATTTTTTTTCCAGTAGTTTTCAAGTCCGGCAATGGCAGATTCCATTTCGTTCGGTTTTACTTTTACGAATATATGATTGACACCCGCATTCATCCAGTCAACAGTTTTGAGATGAAAAAATACCATTGGCGGAATTTCGGCTTTTGGTCCCCAGATATTAAAATTTTTCACAATTCCAATTACCTTAAGTTTTTGATCGTTCCAATCTATAATTTTGCCAATTGGGTTTTTCTCGTTCATTTGCTTCAGGGCAGTTTCGTTAACCATCACATTATTAATACTGTCCGAAACAATTTTTGGATTTAAATATCTTCCCTGGGATATTTTGATTTTCAGCATTTCGAGCATTCCAAAATCAACCCCCATATTTTGGCCTTGAATATTGATATTTTTATATTGAAATGTAGAAGAGGAACCGCTGCCGTAACCAAAAGAAAAAGTTCCTGTGCTTACTTGTGACACTCCTTTTATCTTTGAAATTTCCTGTTTTACGGTTTGATATTTTGCAAATAATTTCTCGTATGCCTTGGTATCATTTTGATCATAATTTGGTTTTCTATATCTAATTTCCAAAACCTGATCTCCTTTAAAACCAAGATCTTTCTGCATTAAAAATTGTACTTGTTCATACACAATATAAGACCCGATAATAAAAAAAGAAGCAATAGAGAATTGTAAAACAAGCATTCCGTTGCGAAGCCAGATACCGCTTTTACTTCTCGAAAAATTACCTTTCAATACTTTTAAAGTCTCAAAATTGGAGATGTAAAGCGCAGGGAATATTCCGGCGATAATTACAGTTACAATAAAAATCGCGATCAATTCGAAAAAGAAATGATTCCCGGAAAGCGATAATTGCTTTTCTAAAAAATTATTGTAAAAAGGCAGTGACAACTCCACAATAACCAATGACAACAAAATTGAGAAAGAAGTGATTATAACAGTTTCAAAAATAAACTGTAGTACAATATTCCCTTTTGAGGCGCCTACAATTTTTCTGACGCCCACTTCTTTTGCTCTTTTTATAGCATTTGCCGTTGCCAGATTGATATAATTAAAAAGGGATAAAATCAAAATCAGGATTGATAATCCCATCATGATCATCAAAAACTCATAGTTTCCTTTTCCTTCTGCATATCCATCAACCATAGAATGCAAACGGGCATCTTTTAAAGGTTCTAAAAAAATATTAATTTGTTCGCTGTCATTTTTCTTAAGCCATTCAGCCACAGTTAGACCTTCTGCTTTTGCCCATTTTTCTGTACGATTTTGATATAAAAGGCGTTCCATTTTATCAATAACCTTTTGTTTATCATCCGGATTTTTTAGTTTTAATAATAAAGCGGAACTAAAATTACTCCAGTCGTCATTGTATATCGAGACGTTATCATCGGTTATATTAATAACCACATCCGGTGCAATTGATGATTTCCCCGGAATTTTATAAATTCCAGTAACAATCAGTTTTTTATCGTAATACGTAACTGTTTTTCCAAGAGCAGCTGTATTTCCAAACAGGTTTATAGCTGTTTGTTCAGAAATGGCAATACTGGTATTGTCTTTTATTGCAGATTTGGCATTTCCTTTTATAAAAGGAAAAGGGAACATTTCAAAAAACGTTTTTTGAGCATTAATTACATTAAAAACCCCTTTTTTATTTTCGCTTTGAATGATTTTTTTGGCGTACCAGCTATTCAGATAGCAATAGCTTTCTATTTCTTTAAAATCTGTTTTAAAATAATTTTCAAATGATTTGACATTATTTGCCCAATAATTTGTTGGACTTACCTGACTTATAGATTGAAAAACCACTTCTTTGTTTGGATTCCAGTCATTATAACTTTGTTCTTCATTCCAATACAAAATGGCAAAAATTAACCCTGCAATTCCGATGCTCAAACCCAAAACATTTAAAGCTGTAAACAGCTTATTGTTTTTGATATGGTATATAAATATATGTATCCAGTTTTTTAGCATCTTACTCGTATTTTAGGTGTTTTAATACATCGACTTTTGTTACCTGATATGCTTTTGCCAAAACAATTGTAAGAGTCAGAAATAATAAAGACACCAAAGCAATTATAAAAGGCAAAACAGGAACTTCAATTCTGAAAGCAAAATTTTCAAGCCATTTATGCAATAATAAATACGCAGGAACAATTCCGATTAGAAAACCTATAATGCAGAAAAACACATATTGTTTAGAAAGATCTTTGAGTAAAATATTGGTGTCTGCGCCGAGTGTTTTTCTGATGGCGATTTCGCGTAATCTTCTTTCCATAGAAAAAGAAGCTAAAGCAAATAATCCGAAAATGGCTATCAGAATTACGATTGCATTCAATAAGGCAAACAAATTTCGCTGATCTTCGTATTTAGAATAGGTTCGCGCGTAATTTTTGTCGACAAAACTGTATTCAAAAGGATATTCTGAATCTACTTTTTTGGACCAGAAATTATTTATTTCTCCAATTGTCTGCGGGATATTCTCCGGCGAAACTTTTACGTAAATATGGCGTACATCATTTTTGATTTCACTTCGTGTTGCAGGATGAAAGAATATCATTGGCGGAATATCATTTTCAAATCCCCAATAACTGAAATTCTTAACGATACCAACTACTTTAAACTTTTTGTTTTGCCAGTCAATTATTTTGTTTAAAGGCTGTTTTTCGTGGATTACTTTCACAGCACTTTCATTTAATAAAATCGAAGAAATAGTATCTGAAGAAAAATCAGGGCTCAGATTTCTGCCTTTTGCAATTTTAATTCCCAGCAAATCCAAAATTTCAAAATCAATTGGCATTTCCTGAATTAAAATTTGTTTATTGTTTTTATAAGTTAGTCCTGACCATGAATTCTCAGAAGATCCGATAGAAAACAAAGCTGTAGAAACGGCTTCAACTCCTTTTGTTTTGAGCATTTCCTGTTTTATCGTTTTATATCTTTCGTATTGATTGTTTGTTTTTTTCGGTTTAAAAGTAATATCTAAAACCTGCGCTCCCTTAAAACCTAAATCTTTGGATGCCATAAAGTTTACTTGTTTAGAAACTATAAACGAGCCAATGATAAAAAAAGCGGCAATTGCAAATTGCAGAACCAACATACCGTTACGCAGCCAGATTCCTTTTTTACTCCGGGAATAATTTCCTTTTAAAACTTTCAATACTTCAAAATTAGAAATATACAAAGCGGGTAAGAATCCTGAAACAAAAATCACCAATATTGTTATCAATATCAATTGAATATAAAATTGAGAACTAACAAGTAACAGGTTTTTATTTAAAAAAGAATTATAAAATGGAAGTAGAATTTCTACAAAAACCAAGGCTAAAAAAACAGAAAAAACAGTAATCAATGCTGTTTCAAATACAAACTGAGCGATAATTTGCCCTTTTGCTGCACCTGTAATTTTTCTAACTCCTACTTCTTTAGCTCTTTTTATGGCGTTGGCCGTAGCCATATTGATGTAGTTTACTATAGAAAGCAATAAAATTAATATTGATAAACCCATTAAGATCAGGAGATATTGTAGATTCCCTGTTCCTTCCGGAAATGGCCAATTTCCGTGGTATAACCTTGCTTCAGGCATTGGTAACAAACTTGATGTTACCGGTTTTCCATATTTTTTTATAAAATCTTCAACCGTTAAACCTTCTTCTTTTGCACTTGCCTTTAAGTTTTTTTCAAAGTAAATATTATCAAGGTTTTTAATTATAGTATTAGTAACATTTCTATTCTTAAGTTTAAGAATTAATCCCCAGCTAAAACTCCATTGAGCATCTTGTTTTTTTAATTTATCTTCGAGAATTGTTGTTACAGCTTCAGGCATTACAGAAGAATTATCTTCAATTACATAAACTCCGCGTACAGTAAATATCTCATTCGCATATTTTACCAATTTTCCCATAGGATTTTCGGTCCCAAACAGACGTGAAGCAGTTTCCTGAGATAAAGCAATACTATTACGATCCTGAATAGCGGTTTTTCCGTTGCCGTAAATAAACCTGAAAGGAAAAAAAGAGAAAAAATTACTTTGTGCAGATAAAATCTTGTTTACCAGTTCAATTTTACCATTATAGGAAATAATTTCTTTAGAATAATTAGTATCAAAATAACAATAACTTTCTAAATCAGAAGATACTGCTTTTAATTCAGGTCCTATGGCCGGCGGACTTGCGGTCCAAATATTTCCGCCGTGAATATTATTCAAAACAGAATATATTTTGTCTTTTTCAGGATTCCATTGATCATAAGAATGTTCATTATTCCAATACAAAATCGCAAAAATTAGTCCTGCAATTCCGATGCTCAAACCCAAAACATTCAAAGCCGTAAACAGCTTATTGTTTTTGATGTGATATATAAATATATGTATCCAGTTTTTTAGCATTTTCTAGTTGTTAGAAGTTACTAAAACATCTACATTTCTATGGTTTATTTTTTCAGAAAGAATAATTCCGTCTTTCATTAAAATCGTTTTTTGAGAAAAAGAAGCATCATAATCAGAGTGCGTTACCATCAGGATTGTAGCGCCGTTGGCATGCAGGTTAGTCAACAATTCCATTACTTCATTTCCGTTTTTACTGTCCAGATTTCCCGTTGGTTCATCGGCAAGGATTATCTTCGGATCGTTGATCAAAGCTCTCGCCACGGCCACACGCTGTTGTTGTCCTCCCGAAAGTTGTTGCGGATAATGTTTTAGTCGGTGCGCGATATTTAGTTTAGTGGCAATTTCATGCACTTTTGTTTTTCTTTCAGATGCAGGAACATTGTTGTAGATCAACGGTAATTCGATATTATCATAAACTGATAATTCATCAATTAAATTGAAATTCTGAAAAATAAACCCAATGTTTTCTTTTCTCGCTTTTGATTTTGCTTTTTCTTTTAACCCAATCATTTCCTGATTCAGTAACAGATAACTTCCGTCAGTGGCGCTGTCCAATAATCCGACAATATTTAGCAAAGTAGATTTTCCGCTTCCTGATGGTCCCATGATCGAAACAAAATCGCCCTGGTTGATTTTTAATGAAATTTCGCTTAATGCTTTGGTTTCTAATTCTTCAGTTCTAAATACTTTTGAAAGTTTTGTAATGGTAATCATAATGACTGTTTTTGTTTTTGATTAATGTTTTTTCTAATTTTTATTTTTCTTCTGAAGTAAAAGAAACACGTCTGAAAATTAAGATATTTAACAATGCAGATTGGA
>SEBM01000722.1 GCA_004296145.1 Flavobacterium sp. | reverse complement strand
GGAATATACAAATTTAGACAAAACTTCTTTTTGTTATTGGCTTGAAGCAAAGACAAATTTATTAGGAAGTATTTGGGGAGGCTCTGCATATAAGTTTGGAATTTATAAAAGAAGAAATACTAATACTGTAGTAACTGGAAATGGCAGACAAACCGATCGCGGATATGCGTGGTTTACAAAATATGGCAATACAGTCGACGATGCTTTTCATTCTATTAGATCAATTCTAATTTCAATTATTAAAAGTGCTCAATCAAATGATTTAGAAAAAATTGAAAATCTTGATTTAGGACCTGCATATAAATGGAAAATTGCATTTTTATACAGCGATTTTAAAGTTATCAATATTTTTAAATGGGAACCATTATATGCTGCTGCAGAGTATTTAGGTTTTAAAGGACATATTAAAAGTTATCCTGTATTAAACGAATATATTGTCTCTAAAAAAGAAAGTAACAGAGACTATTTTGATTTTACACACTTCTTATGGCGAACTGCTGAAAGTCCAAATCCTGAAGAAGAATCATATGATGATGAAAAAGATGATCATTTTGATTTAAGTTCTTTAAATCAAATTTTTTATGGTCCTCCTGGAACTGGCAAAACATTTAAAATTAATTCTTTTTTTAATAAACAAAAAAGCAAAATAACTGTTGAAACTGATGATTCTATTCTTGTAAACAGACATAAAACCTTTTGGCATTTAGCTCCTGGTGAAGGAGGCTACTTATGGAATGATTTGAAATCTGGAAATAGACTTGGGTATGAATGGTGTCACAATGATATAGGAGATTTAAAAAAACTTAATAGGGATCAAACCAATAATTTTAATATTAAAGCTTACTTCTCGTATGTCAAAAAGGGAGATTATTTCTGCATAATTTCGGGTCGAAAATTTTATGCCATAGCAGAAGCTCTTCATGATTATGACTATTCCAAAGCAATTACTCTTGAATTTGATTTTCAAACTATTGAGGTTAAATGGATAAAAATATTCAATACTCCTGAATTACTTTCAACTTCATATACACCAACTTTTGGAAGGTTGAATGGTGGTAAGAGATGGAATTCATTAATAGAAGGTTTAAAAGCAAATAAAATATTTTTTGATCATCAAAATGAAGAAGAAAAACAAAATATAACTTCTTCTTGTGACACCAATAGCATTTTTACTACTTTTCATCAATCCTTTTGTTATGAAGATTTTATAGAAGGAATCAAACCAAACTTGGACGACAATAACGAATTAAGTTATGTAATTGAGGATGGTATCTTTAAAATTGCGTGTGATAAAGCATCAAATTTAGCAGGATTTGAAGATCTGAATGATGCATTAAAAAGCCCCAAAGAGATTGTAAAAGCAAAGTTTGAAGTTAGTGAACCTTTTTTTCTTTTCATTGATGAAATTAACAGAGGGAACATTTCTCAAATATTTGGAGAGTTGATAACTCTAATTGAAGAGGATAAAAGACTTGGGAAAGATAATGAAACTAGAATAACTCTGCCTTATTCTAAAAGTGAAATCGAATTTTCAGTTCCTCCAAATTTATATATCATTGGTACAATGAATACTGCTGATCGGAGTATTGAAGCACTTGATTCGGCATTACGAAGACGTTTTTCATTTACAGAGGTTATGCCTGATTCAAAAAAATTAGATGATATTGTTATAAAAAATATTGCTTTAAATGAGCTTTTAAAAACTATAAATGATAGAATTGAAATTTTACTTGATAGAGACCACACAATAGGCCATTCTTATTT
>SEBM01000147.1 GCA_004296145.1 Flavobacterium sp. | reverse complement strand
CTTTTATTTTAAACATCCAATTTATTTTTGCTCAAACTGACAATTGTGATATAGAAAAAAGTATAAAAGACGACAAAGAACTCATAAATACTTTTTGGATAAACTTCAAAGCTGCAATAAATGAAAATGATAAAACTGCACTTTCATCTCTCATAAAATTTCCAATACTTTGTGATTATTGTCAGCCTTCATCAGCAAAACAACCATACATAAAACTTTCCGAAAAACAATTTAAAGAAAAGTATTTTGAATTATTTCTAGATCCGAAACTGATAAAGAGAATTAATGATACAGAAAATATATTCTCCATTTTGGTCGTAAATAAAGATGAATCTGGAAAATGCGGTTTAGATTTTGGTTATTCTTTTATTGAACCTTCAGAAAAATCAGAAGGAAAACAACACTTCTTTTCTCTAAAAAAAACAAAAAATAAATACCAAATAACTTCAATGTGGACAATGCCTTAAAAAAAATATCCCGCTGGCGCGAGCGTCCCGCTCGTGAACACAAAGATTATCAAAACAAACATTGGAACGGGCACGAGCGCGACGCTCGCACCAGCAATCAAGAAGTAAAAAACAATAAAATTCAATATGGGTACAAACATTGTTCTGATTTTTTTAGTATTAATTATTATTTGTCTTCTCAGTTACCCGAAAATCTAATCCTGGGTTGATTACTATAAAGAACAAAAAGCAATAAAATTTAAAGAAAAAACCGGTCTTGACTTGTGGTCTCTGTATAGATTATCAGCTCCAAAACCTTACTTAGAAAATTTGATACTCAAACCTGTTGTTTTTTATTTTGATGAAGATAATTTATACCGAATAAAACCAAATGGACCTTTAATTAAATATCCTCTTTCAACAATTACTGAAGCCAGGAGAACTATGATTATGATTAATAG
Organism: Flavobacterium sp.; assembly: GCA_004296145.1. Classification (GTDB taxonomy): domain Bacteria; phylum Bacteroidota; class Bacteroidia; order Flavobacteriales; family Flavobacteriaceae; genus Flavobacterium. The sequence continues at coordinate 7,395 of SEBM01000147.1, read as the reverse complement.
CAGAAGAGTCTGGAAAATAATTATAAACCAATCGGGTCAGCAAATAATATATAAGTTGAGAGCTTACAAAAACTTTAGCCTTTTCTTAGAGAAAGTAAGCGAAAATCCAAATGCAATTGTAGACGAAAGATATATTTGGGGAATTTTCGAATAACTTTTTCATTCAATAATTAAAAAACAAATCAATTATACATGAAGAAAAAACAATTTTATCTTACTTTACTCCTTATTACAATCGTTTTTATATCAGTTCCAGTGATCCATGTTTTAATGACAAAATGGAACGAAACAGATATTAAAACGGAGATTCCAAAAGGTTATACCAATGATGCGAGTGAGCTTAATTTGACTAAAGTTGACACGATATTAAAAGTTCCGAAAGATAAAACTGAAATCATCAAACAACTGCAAAGCATTTTAAAATATGCTCATCAAAAAAACTTGAAAATTGCTGTTGCAGGCGCACAACACAGCATGGGCGGACATAGTATTTACCTCGGCGGAATTGAGGTTAATATGCTTCCGTACAAACATATAGAGTTAGATTCTGTCCATAACATTCTCACTATCGGTTCCGGCGCATTATGGCAGGATGCAATTGAATATTTAGACAAACACGGCAAATCGATTGCGGTTATGCAGGCTTTTAGTTCGTTTTCTATCGGCGGTTCTATGAGCGTTAATGGTCATGGCTGGCAAAAAGACTCTCCCCCTGTTTCTTCGAGCATTATTTCTTTTGCTTTAATGAATTATAAAGGTGAAATTTTTAACTGCAGCAGAACTGAAAATCAGGAATTATTTAAATCGGTTATTGGAGGTTACGGCCTTTTCGGAATTATTTTGGATGTTAAACTTAAGGTTGTAGATAATACCGCTTTACGTTATAAATATGTCAAGTTAAGTGCAGAAAATTATGTGCCAAATTATAAAAAATATATTTCCGAAAATCCGAATGTAGAATTGGTTTTTGGAAGATTAAGAATCTCTGAAAAACATTTTTTGGAAGATGCTACTTTAAACTTCTTCGAAAGAATAAACGACAAACCGCTGCCTTTACAAAACTTACATGAGAAGGCTTCAGAAACCAAAAGATTGGTTTTTAGAAGTACGGTTGACAGCGAATATGGCAAAAGACTTCGTTGGGATTTAGAATCGGGAATGACAAAAGTTTTGAGAAATGAAATCTTTTCAAGAAATGATCTTCTGAATGATCATGTTTCGCTAATTGAAAATAAAGACCCGCATTCGACCGATATTTTGCAGGAATATTTTATCCCGGAAAGAAATTTTAATCAATTTATTCAAGATATGAAACCTGTATTACAAGAATCTAATATTGATTTGATTAATATTACAATTCGTGGCGTTTATAAGGATGAAGATAGTTATATGAATTATGCGAGAGAAAATGTGTTTGGTTTTGTCTTTTTATTTAATCAGAAAAAAACAAATGAGCAGGAAATCCAAATGAAAAAACTGACTAATGATTTGGTTGATGTTACCATAAAAAATTCCGGAACCTTTTATCTACCGTATCGTTTGCATATTGACAGAGAAAAAATGAGAAAAGTATATCCTCAGGCTGATTCCTTTTTTGAACTCAAAAGAAAATATGATCCAAATGAGATTTTTAATAATAAGTTTTATCAACATTATAAATAGACGAAAGCCTATATCTTTATCTCAAAATAGTATAACTAATTTTAAATTAAACCTATTATAAACCAAACACAACTATGAAATTTAAATCGCTCCTTTTTACAATTGCATTATTTTCAGTTTTAAGCTGTTCAAAGCAAAGTAACTTAACTGATTCTGAAACAGCAATCCTGACAAAAATAAAATTTGACAACGATGTTGCTTCTGAACTTAAAACAGAAACTAAAAATGTAATTCTTCAATTACCTGCTATTGACAAAAAAACAAGTGAAGTACTTACAAATGAAACTTTTGAAGGTATATATTCGCAGGCAACAAAAGATAATGCAGAAAGTATTGTTAGAAATTTAAAACCCGGATTGAAAAAGAAAGGCTATTTAATTTTTTATTCTGAAAATGAAAAAGGATATTTTGTCGCCATTATAAAAGGAACTGATGATCTTGATATTTTGAAATACAGAAAATCAAACGGAATAAATTATGGTCTTGAAAATGACGATATCATAAAAAAAATGGAAGAATGGCAAACAAAATATGGCATAAGCGTTATTGGTTGCGAACTGGATTATGTTCATATTGATTTTGATAAATTACCGGAAAACATGGATGAATTTGCAAAAGAAGTTTACAAATTTTGCCCAGATTCTGTTGATCAGGGTGTTGGAAATATTGAATCGCTAAAAGAATACATACAACAGGAAAAAGGGATTTTCCTTTGGTGGGATTAAAAAGGAATTGATTGATCATTTAATCTAATCTATAACCAACTCTTATTCAAAGTTGGTAACTAAATTGTAATGTGTACGGCATACTGCTTGCACATTACAATTTAAATCTTACTTCTTCGTCCCCAGTAAATATAAAATCTTAGTTGGTCCGGATTTTACTCTTCCAACTTCCCAGTTAAAATTTTCTTTATTGTTTAATTTAGAAATAAGTACATTCATTTCTTCAACAGAATAAGTTCTTAAGGAAGAAACTACGCCGTCCCACAAAATCAAAATCGGTACAATCGGAATCAGATACGTAAAAATAATTCTTCCAATTTTAAATGGCTTAATAAAAGGTGCTGTAAGCAAAACGGTAAACGGCGAAAAGATCATTGCCATAATACTCTGAAAACTTCTCTCCTGCCCTTCAAAAATTGCAATTGAACTATTAGAGTCAACAGCGTTTTGCAGAATTTGCTGCGCGTCTTTAGGTTTAAAATGATGAAGCGATAAAAACTGCGTTCGAAGTCCGTTTAGGTTTTCTGGAACGTTTCTGGCATCTATCGGTGTTCTTATAAAATCGAAATTATCAGCTTCTTTTTGTGTATGCTCAAACGCCGGAATATTCGGAAAATAATCAGTTAAAAGGATTTTTAAGTCCGGAATATCTTTTCTTAATTCGTTATTCAGCCAGATCAATCCGCCGCCGCCGCCGGAACCTAAATCTATAATCTGATTGGTATTGGTTTCTCTTAAACCTTTTTCAATAATTGGCACAATTCCTTTATACATGGGTGTTTTATTAGAAAGGAATTGCAAAAAATCGGTCATATAGTTCCTTATAAAATTCGGAAGCCAGCTTTGATCTTCAAATTCGAACAAATGAATTCTTGCCATATTATTTTTATTTTCGGTTTAGGACAAATTTGATTATTTCGCCAGAAATCGTATATCTCTGTACCAAAATAATTTTCCGTAAAAATAGAATTTAATTTTAGTTTAAAAAGTATCAAGACACCTGAAATTAAATTTGCAACAAAAGAATAATACTCTACCTTTCCAACAGATTCCCAAATCGTATTATAACCCAAAAAAATATAAACCTACACATGAAAAAAACTACTTTTCGATTTTTATTTATTGCGCTGCCAATGCTTATTATGAGCTGTTCCAGTGAAGAAAATTTAACCAATACTCCAGAAGTTACGGGCTCAAGATTGCCAAATCAGGAATTGTTTAAACCGGCAATACAATTGGTTCCAAAGACTGCTATAACAAAAACTATCGGAAAATCTACGGAAACAAAACAACAACATCTTGTAAAAGAATTGGTTTTTGATGTTTTTACAGATGATAACGGACAGGAAGTACACGAAAATTTTACAGACAGACGTTATTCATACGATGCAAAAGGAAGATTACATTCTGTTGATAAATATATTGATGGTCAATTGTACAAAAACATAACCAAATTTGATTTTGACGATGCTAATAAAGTAACCAATACGTATTATGCCGACATTGTTGCCGAAATCAATAACGGCGGATTTATCTCAAAAGTTACTGCGCCAGGCGGAACTGTAACAGATATTTTCTACGACGAAATCGGGCGTGATGTAAAAGAGGTTGAAAACGGCTCTTACACTCAAATAATCCAGGAACTTCAACCAGACGGAAGTTATGAAGCGGTTTCTGTTGTAAAACCAAAAACGGCTACTTATTTATATACTTATGCTGATAATAAAGTATTTGTAAATATTGTTTCTACTCAAAAAAACTATGCAAAACGTGTGACGACAAATAATGTAATTAGTTATACAATTGCTGACAGAGTTGTTGAAACTACTTATGAACTGACAATTGATTATACAAAAGCGGGGATTTATTCCAGCGAGCCAATCTTCAGATGTTATATTTATAATTGGATGCATATTCTGGACTGGAAAGTTAAAGCTGTTTCTGAAGGTGTTACCATGTTTGAATTGAAATATGAGTACGACTACAAATACGATGCAAACGGTTATTTAATAGAATCAAATCAAAAAACAACCGATTTGAGCGCTCCTTCTGAACAAATACTGACAAGGACTTTGTATACTTACGAATAATAATAACCAATATATATAAATCAAAAAGCGCAAATCTCATCTTAGTTTTGCGCTTTTTTTCTTTCAATTTGATTTTTAAAAACAACTTCTTTTTAAAGTCTTTTTCTACCTTTGATAAAAAATGCATTCAATTTATTAGCAATGATCACAAAAGCAACCTTAGCAGATATTCCTGCACTAAATATATTAATCAACTCGGCTTACAGGGGAGAATCTTCTAAAAAAGGCTGGACTACAGAAGCCGATTTACTGGAAGGAAAAAGAACTAATGAAGAAGAATTGACCCAAATTATAAATAATCCAAAAAATACGATTCTGAAATATACAGACAATGATACCATTATCGGATCTATTTTATTGGTAGAAAAAGAAAACCAATTGTATTTAGGAATGCTGACCGTTTCCCCAGAATTACAAAATAGCGGAATTGGTAAAAAAATGCTGGCCGAATCCGAAATTCATGCTAAAAATTTAGGTTTGTCTTCAATTATCATGACAGTAATTTCGGTTCGTGAAGAACTTATTGCCTGGTACAAACGTCATGGTTATATTGACACTGGCGAAAGAGAAGCTTTTCCGCAAAGCGAAATTCACGTTACAATTGCGGCAAATCCTTTAGAATTTATCTTTTTAGAGAAAAAGATTTAATTTTTTTATATGCCACAAAGGCGCAAAGACACAAAGTTTTTTTGTTTAATTTCTTTGTGCCTTTGTGCCTTCGTGGCTAAAAACTTTGAACCTGTGTCACTCTGTACCTTTGAGCCTTTTTTAAAGCACAAGTTCCTCAAATAATCTTTGAATCGTTTTCTCTAAATCTTCACACATACCCGGATGTGGTCTTGAGGTTTGAATTGCTGAACTTCTAATCGCCGTTAACCAACGAAAACGTGACGGAATATCCATTTCTGCAATTGGCCCACCATCCCGGTCTCCGGATGCTATTTTTTTAAGGGCTGTTACATTACAATGCAATTGCTCCACATCAAAATCGTTTGAAAGTGTTTCTATTTTGGCATCATCAATATGCGCCAGTACTTTTATAAATTTAGCTTTTTTACAAAACAAAATGATTCCGATATTCAGGAATTCTTCGCGTTCTACCCTTGGCACTACACGAATCACGGCATACTCATATAAGTGACTATCTTGCATTTTGAGCCTGATTTACAAAGATTTCGGAATTATTTAATCTTGTCTGCAAAAATTGTAAATATACATTTCGCAATGCTTCGGGAGTTTCTTCTGTGTCTTCCCATTGCAGCCACTCCAGCGGAATCGTATTGACAATTTGTTCCAGGATTTCCGGAGTCAGTAATGCTTTAAATTCAGCATCGACTTCTTTTAAAAGTGAAGCCTGAGGTAATAAAACATGATCTTTTATCAATGCAAAAGGACTTTTGGCATGTTGTTCCCAGTTGTTCCAGGAATGATGAAAATACAAACACGCACCATGATCGATAAGCCATAATTCTTTATGCCAGATCAGCATATTTGTATTTTTAAAAGTACGATCGACATTAGTAATATAAGCGTCCAGCCAAACAATCTGAGAAGCTAATTTAGCATCAACAGTTGTTACAACAGGATCAAAAGTAATTGCGCCTGACAAAAAATGAAGCGCAAGATTTAATCCCTGACTTCCTTGCAAAAGATCCTGAATTTCTTCGTCGGCCTCGGTTCTTCCAAAAGCTTCGTCGAGATTGGCAAAAACCAATTCGGGCAATTGTAGTTTTAAAGCTTTTGCAATTTGCCCCCCCACTAATTCTGCAATTAAAGCTTTTACGCCGTGTCCGGCACCTTTAAATTTTAAGACGTATTTAAAATCGTCATCGGCTTCTGCTAAAGCCGGTAGAGAGCCGCCTTCACGCAAAGGCGTTATATATCGTGTAACGTTTACCGTTCTGAGATCAAAGTTGTTTTCCATAAACACAAACTTAGTGAATTTTGATTTTAGATTTGAGAGTTTAGATTTTAGATTTTTTGTTTGACTGAAAGATTATAGATTTTTTTTTACCTTGAAAAACAATACTCATTATTATCTAATTAAGTATTTTCTAATTATCTAACTTTCTAATTATCTCATTATCTAACTTTCTAATTATCTAATTTTCTCATTCTCTAATTGCAAAAAAGCTTTCCCTAAATTCTTTATAATATCCGAAGCAATAAAAGACTGATATCCCGTTTTTGAAACTGCAATATCTGCTGTTAAACCGTGAAGATAAACACCAAGTCTGGCGGCATGATCCGGCAGGTAATTCTGTGCCAGCAAACTGGTTATGATTCCGGTTAAGACATCTCCGCTTCCGGCGGTTGCCAAGGCAGCATTTCCGGTAGTATTCTGATAAATTTTGCTTTGATTGACAATAAAGGTTGGAGCGCCTTTCATGACAACCATCACTTTGTAATGTTCTGAAAAGGCAATTGTATTTTCAAATTTTTCAGTCTCCGTTTCCCATTTGCCAATTAATCTTTCCAGTTCTTTTGGATGCGGTGTCAGGATCGTATTTTCTGGCAATAAATCCAGCCAGGATTTATTCTGTGCCAAAATATTCAATGCATCTGCATCAATAACCAGTGGCTTTTTTACCGTTTTTAAAAAATTAAAAAGCGCTTTTTGAGTTTCTTTATCCTGCCCGATTCCCGGCCCGATTCCGATTGCCTGAGGTTCTACAGGAAAAGATATATCGGTAATGAAATTTTCATTTTCATCGCTGACAACCATAACTTCCGGAATACTGATTTGTAAAATGGGATAACCACATTTAGGCGCAAAAGTAGTTACAAGTCCACAGCCCGATTTTAAACATGACTTTGAAGCGAGAACAGCAGCGCCAATTTTTCCATAACTTCCACCAATAATAATGGCATGTCCCTGAATTCCTTTATGGGTCAATGGATTTATTGGTTTATAAAAT
>SEBM01000721.1 GCA_004296145.1 Flavobacterium sp. | reverse complement strand
GCCGTAATATAAACTATCTGGTTGGAATCCTGATTCGCTACGGCAATAGCAATTAATGCCCAAACCGCCACCAAAGCAAATGACGTCATATTCAGCTTCCAAACCATATATAGATGAATAATGGCTGCAATGGCAAACATCACAACAGTCCAGATTGTCTCTGAAATTCCAAATCCTGACCATTGTATCTTTTTTAAATATGCTGCTACATCTGCAATTAAAGCGACAGAGATCCAACCTGAGTAGATATAAAAGGGCAGGCGAAGGGAAATTGCTGTTTTGAAGTCTTTAGATTCTATTATCTCCCGGTTATTTCCTATAATTTTCAGCAAAGAGATAAATAAAAGAACCATAATTGGAATGGTAAGAAGAGTATATTCGTACAACCAGGTAAATATCCACAGACTGTTTGCAACACAGGAAATAACAAACCACCATCCAACATTTAAAACAGTCTTCTCCTTAGCATCCGTATTTTTTGTAAAAGGACCATAATATATTACAAAACCAAGAAGCCCGAGGTAAATAAGTCCCCAAATAGAAAAAGCATATCCTGCAGGAGTAAATAGATTCTGAAACTTGGCTGAGATGGTTGCCATCGTTTCATTATTTAAAATTCCGGTGTTGGACAGATAGTTGATCCCAATTGTTACAACCAGAGCAACCATATTTAAAATTTGAAATCGTCTTTTCATCGTATATTTTTCAGGAAGATTCCTTATGATTTATTTTTCCGTTAAATTAATCAAATTTCATCAAGCTGGGAAGCTCTGCTAACAAAGTTTATTATTTTTAAACTAATCTTAATGTGAGTCCTGAAGATATTTTCGACCTTTATAATGAGCAGAAATTTCTTTTCCGGGTCAGTCATTTAAAGTAAATCTTAAGTAATATTACAGATCCATTTACACAATAACCAAAGTACCGAATATATATTTCATCATTTAGTCGATGAAAATATTAATATAAGAATTGGAGAGACTTTTGATTACTCTGATAGATATTATCAGCAGTTAGGCAGAAAATCTAAGGAGGAATTTGATAAAGCGGGTCTAAAAATTGGCGAATATACTGTTGTTACTACAAGTTGGAAACCAACTTGTAGTAGTGCGGAAAAATCCATCTTTATAAGACCTCTGCTAGAATAAATGACCTTACCAAAATACACCAAACAAAACCATATCGTTGACATCAACGATATGGTATAAAAAAGCCCCAAGTCATGGAGCATAGTGAAATTAGGCAATTTTAAGAAAAGCTTGATTATTCATCGAACATATTTTCTATTCTACCATCCTTTATATGTTCGACAAATTTCAGAATTTTGTAGCTATCCTTGGTTATCATATGCGTTCCAAGTTCTTGATCATAATATTTAGTAATTTCTAAATCTACAACCATTAAATCCCCTTTTGAGAACTGATCACCTCTATCTATAGCTTTTATCAATTCTTCATCCTTCATAAATGCTGAAACTTTAGTGCCTTTATATATTAAATCCCATTTAAGGTCTTTAGTAAAACTGGCTCTAATAATAAGCATCTTTTGATTTTCTTTTACCTGAACTTTATTTTCAACATTATCTGCAATAGGATCAGTCTTAGATGAAAGATCTTCAAATTCTTCTGCTTTTATCAAAGAAATTGTATTTTCTTTCCAATCGTGAATTTCAAAACTATTTATTTCTTCGCTGTTTTCTATTGATGAAAATTGCTTAGCAATAGTCTTTCTAACATTACCATTTCCCATGTATATATTGTATACATTATTTG
>SEBM01000146.1 GCA_004296145.1 Flavobacterium sp. | reverse complement strand
AGTATATAGTGCGATGATTGCAGCAGATGTTAAACTCACATTAATGGAACGTTATCCAGACGATTTTAAAGTGAAGATAGTTACGGGCGCTAATAGTCAAGGCGCTAAAGTATTAGAAGTACCGTTATTTGAGTTAGATCATAATGAGGATATGTTTAACAATCTAACAAGTGTATTTGTGCCTAAAATAACGCGTGATGAAGATATGTATACTGATTTTGATTTTGCAGTTTATATTATTGACCATCTAGTGGATGATGAAAAAGGCTGTCCATGGGATCGTGTGCAAACGCATGAATCACTTAAACGTTATTTATTAGAAGAAACATTTGAATTGTTTGAAGCAATAGATAATGAAGATGATTGGCATATGATTGAAGAACTCGGAGATATCTTATTACAAGTGCTACTCCATGCGAGTATTGGTAAAAAAGAAGGATATATGGATATTAAAGAAGTGATTGAATGTCATCATGTTTGATATCGATTAAAGTTCCCATTGCATACGGCAAGATCGCTCCTCCGACAATTGACATTACCAACCAGGACGAGCCAGTTTCCGTATTAGATTTTAACCCGACAAGACCCAATGAAAATATAGTTGGAAACATTATTGACATGAAAAAACCAATTCCGCCAAGGGCATAAATAATATAGATTCCTTTTCCATAAATAGCAATTAAACATAGAATAACGCTTATTACGCAATAGATAGACAGCAATATATAATCTTTTATGAATCTTAGAAAGAAAGTTCCACTAAAGCGTCCCACCATAAATAAAAACCCATAAGCGGTAAGATAATAAGCAGCTGTTTTTTCATCAAGACCTGCTTCTTTTTGAGCTATTCGTATAAAAAAACTTGTAATACATACCTGAGCACCAACGTAAAAAAATTGTGCGACAACTGCCCAACTTAAGTGAGAGAATTTTAAAACAGAGAAAAAACATGGTTTAGCTTCAGTTTCTGTTGGTTGAGTTTTCATAGAAGGTAAATGCATAAAATAAAATAAAATTGCCACGAATAATAATACACATCCTAAGATTATATACGGCAATTTAACAGATGAAGCTTCTTCTAAAAAATAGGCTGTTCTTGTACTTTCAGACATTGCGGCAAGTTGTTCTGTTGTATGATTAACTCCCGAAAGAATAAAAACGCCTCCCAGTAAAGGTGCCAAAGTAACAGCGAGACCATTAAATGAAGCTGCTAAATTTAATCTTGTAGAGGATGATTCTGCCGGACCTAAAATTGCAGCATATGGATTGGCGCTTGTTTCTAAAATAGTTAATCCGCAACCAATAATAAATAAAGCAAGTAAAAAAAGTTCGTAAGTACGGGAATTAGCAGCCGGCACAAATAAAAATGCTCCTATTGCAAAAACTAATAACCCAGTAATAATACTGTTTTTATATCCGATTTTTTTAATAATGATTCCTGCTGGAATTGCCATTATAAAATAAGCAAAAAAGATAGCTGTATCAATCAGGGTTGATTGTCTATTATTAAGTTGGCAAGCTTTTTTTAAGTGTGGAATTAAAATACCATCCAAACCATGTGCCATTCCCCAAAGGAAAAATAAGCTGGTAATTAAGATAAATGGCAAAAGATATTTATTGCTGTTTCCGCCTTCGTTGGGCACTTCGTGTTGATCGCCGGTTTGGTTTGTAATTTGCATTTGAGGTTTTTTTTATAGTTAATTAGTTTTTAATAAGGTGCAGAGGTACAAAGCAACAAAGTCTCAAAGTGCAGAATTTTATAATTAGGATTTCACCTATGTCCCTCTGAACCTTTGATACTTTGAACCTTTAAGAAAAATTATTTCTTTTTCACTAAAAGTAGATGGTCACATACCAAAACAACTTCACCACGTTGATTGATAATTTCTACATGTTCAGTTACGGTTCCCATATCAGGTTTTTTAGCTTCTCCTTTTTCAGAAATTGTAATTTCGGAATGAATAGTGTCTCCAATGTGAACAGGTTTTACGAATCGCATACGATCATAACCTTTTGAGAAAGCTTCCGGATTTATTTCAGAAGCTGTTAAACCAATTCCGATGCTAAAAACCATTGTTCCGTGGGCAATTCTTTGTCCGAAAGGTTGTGTTTTACACCATTCTTCATCCATATGATGAGGGAAAAAATCTCCTGTGTGTCCGGCGTGAACCACAAAATCAGTTTCAGTTATGGTTCTGCCTAATGTTACTCGTTTATCATCGAGTTTATAATCTTCAAAAAAAGTCGATTTGAAATACATATATTTTTGTTTTTCACCATATAAGTCATATAAGTTTATTTCATCTCTTAGGTTCATAACTAAGATGAATTTATATGACTTATATGGTTTTAATTTTTATACTTATAACTCATTTAGTGTAATTCCACCTTTTTCATTGCTGATGTAGCAGGCTTCAACTACTTTCATTGTTCCGAGCACATCTTGCACGCTTGCGGATAATATTATATCAGAACCTTCTTTAAAACGCATTAAATTTGACATCGCTCCAATAAAAGCTTCCGGAAACCAGGATCCTTCCAATTCAACTTTTGTCCATTCATATTCGTTTTCGCCATCTTTGATTGGCAAGGCATATTCAAAAACATCCGGAAGTCCGTCAGGATAATTCATTAATAATCCCATTTTGGCTTTTATAGCGCCTTTTGTTCCTTCCCATTTTATATAGCTTTCTTCATGTTTAGGGCCAAAATGGTGATCATGATTGGTATTGATCACAACATGCATGTTTTCGCCATAATCCAGAATAATTGTAGATCGGCTTGAAGACAACTTTTTTAATGGATGTTTTGCTGTTTTAGCCATCACACTTTTTGGGTTTCCTAAAAAAGATCGGATGCAATCGATATAGTGAACACTATGAAAAAGAATTTCTAATCTCGGATGTTCTTTAATTAATGGAAACAATTCCCATGGCGTATTTACGGTAACTTTAAATTCTAAATCATATAAATCTCCAATAATTCCCTGATTGATCATATATCTTGCAGCGCTAACAAAAGAGGCAAAACGCAACTGAAAGTTTATTGCAGCAACTAAATTCTTGCGTTCACAAACGGCAACAATTTCTTTCGCCTGCGCTAAATCATTCCCCATTGGTTTCTGAATGAGCACTGCGGCGCCATCAGGAAGCTGTTCTAAAATTTCAATATATTGATCAGGTAAAACGGTAATATCATAAACAGCATTTTTTGGAGCATTTTTTACAGCCTCGGCAACATTTTCAAAGACATGTTCAATTTTAAATTGCTTCGCTAAATCATGTGCTTTCGAGATTGTTCTGTTTGTAATCCCAAAAACAGTAAAACCTGCCATTTCATAAGCAGGCAGGTGAGCATCTTTTACAATACCGCTTGCGCCGATAATTATAATGGGCTGGACAGTTTCGGGCAGTAAAGGTTTATATGGAATATTCATATCTAAATTATTTTTTGAATATTAATTTGTGTTTCTTCTAATAATTTTTGCGAAGGAATATTATTTTCTATCGCTTTCAATACCATTTGATCGATCAATTCGGCTACTTTTGGCCAGATTGGAGTCTGAGGTAAAGTCAGAGCATTTTCGTGCAGCATTTCCAATTTATGATAAAACGGAATTATGGTATTTATCTCGGGATCTTTCCAAGTCGATTTTCTGCATCCGATTCCGCCTTCAATAGTTAAAAGTTTATCACTTTCGGGAGAAATAGCAAATTGTAAAAAGTCATAGGCTAATTGTTGATGTTTACTTCCCGAACCAATAGTGTACAGCCAGTAGACATTTAGTGAAGCAGTTTTATAATTTTCATCGAATGGAAGTTCTGCAATATCAACTTTACCTTTTATTTTAGACTCGTCAATAACTTCACACATAGAAGCAAATCCAAACCAGTTGATTGCCATTGCCGCTTGTCCTTCGGCGAAAGCCATACCTGCTTCGACTGATCCAAACTTTTTTGATTTTGGATGAACCGCATTTTTATTATTAACTATATTTCTGTAAAAATCTAAAGCTTCGAGAGCTGCATTATGATTGATATTTATTTGATTTTTATTGTCTAATAAAGAACCGCCACGCGTCCATAATTGAAGACAGAAATCAAAAACCATATTGTGGCCATCAGGATAATTGGCAAAAACACAACCATATAAATTTTGATCTGGTCTGTTGAAAAAAGTAGCAATCTGAACAAATTGTTTCCAGGTTTTTGGAGGATGAAGTTCATAACCAAATTGCTTTTTGAAATTCTCTTTTTCTATATTATTTTCAAATAAATCTTTTCTGAAAATAAGACATTCCGGGCCATCATGAAATGGAAGTCCATAAGTACCATTGTTAATCTGCTGTAAATGCAATAAAGATTTATGCCAGCCATCCGGATAATTTTCCGGTGGATTTTGATTAATAAATGGAGTTAAATCAAGAACGGCTTTTTCGTTTGCTGCATCAAAAATCCAATCAGTATTAAGATGCGCGATATCCCAATTTCCATTTTCAAGTCCTTTTTTTGCAATCGTTTCTACATAAAGATTATGCAGTTCATAAGGAATCATTTCTACGGCAATTGAAATATTGTTTTTAAGGCAGAATGCATCCCACAGCTTTTGCAGTGTACTTTCAAAAGGATCAAATTTCCTAACAGCGATTCTAAACTTTTCCATCATCAGTCAATAAATTCCTTAATAATTCGCTCGTTGTCCTGACCTAATTTCGGAGAACCTTTTTCTGACGTTAAATATTCACTATCAATCTTAATCGGACATCGGGTAGTTTTATATTGATAACCATCGGTCATTTCTACTTGCTGTACAAAATCTAAAACTTTAAAACCATCTTCAGCAAAAAGTTGTTGGTAATTTAAAACGCTGGCACACCAAATGTCTGCAGGTTCTAAAATATCCAGCCAAAATTGAGTATCCTGAGTCTGTAAATGCGAAGCCAGAATATTCTTGATTTCGTCTCTAAGTGTAAATTTATTTTCAGGAAATGCTAATAACGCATCGCATTTTAAAAGCGAAGCCAGAACAGGAATTGATCCCATTGCTAAAGCTAAATAACCGTTTTGAGTTTGATAAATTCCGTATGGTGCACCCAAATAAGCGTGTGCATTGTTCGTTTTAGTTCGAACAGGCAATTCACCGCCATCATTAAAATGTGTTGTAATCGTTTCAAACTGAAAATCAAAAGCAGATTCAAGCATGCTCACTTCAACTTTTGCTCCAATATTCTGGGTTGCTTTTCTATATAAAGCAGCCAAAATTCCCTGAGCCAAATGAGCGCCGGCCAACATGTCCACTATTGATAATCCCATTGGTACCGGGCCATCTTCCTGATTTCCACTCAGCCAGGTTAGTGCTGTAAGTGACTGCAATAATAAATCCTGCCCTGGTAAATCTTTTAAATCCGGATGATTTCCAAAACCAGAAATCGATCCATAGATTACAGTTGGATTTAAAGCTTTAACATCATCATAACTTAATCCAATTCGTTCCATAACGCCGGGTCTGAAATTATGCATCACAACATCGGCTTTTGCTAAAAGCTTTTTTAATTTCTCAAGTTCATCAGCCTGTTTAAAATCTATTGCAAAAGATTCTTTATTTCTGTTGATGGTATGAAATACAGAAGATTCTCCATTCATAATCAAATCAGAAGTATATAAAGTACGACAGATATCGCCCGTTCCCGGTTTTTCAATTTTTATAACGCGCGCTCCTAAATCAGCTAATCGTAAACTTGCTGAAGGCCCTGAAAGAAACTGGCTGAAATCTATAATTAAATAATCTTCTAATGGTTTCATTCTAATCGTTTAAAAATTGTCTGTGTATATTTTCATTATCTTCGCCGACTTTTGGCGCCGCTTTTTTACTTACTAAAATACCGCCGTCTAATTGTATAGGACTTCTGGTAGTCACTAAAGTTTTGCCATCTGAATTTGTAACGGTTTGTTTTAATTGTAATTCATTTACAAAAACCTGATTGTCTAATTCTTCATAATTTAAAACTTTCCCACACCAAATTCCTTCTTTCTGAAGCAAAGCAATCCAGTAATCTGCCGTTTGGGTAATTATTTTTTTACTCAATAATTCCCTTATCTCATCTCTGGCGGCAAACCATTGGTGTTTATCTGCATATTGACTTAAATCTACTCCAAGTGTTTTTCCTATAAAAAACAAATCGCCCATTGCCAGAGAAAGGTAACCGTCCTGCGTTTGGTAAACTCCATAAGGCGCACTCAGAAAAGCATGCGCACTTCCTTTTACATCTCCTCTTTCAGGTAATTGTCCGCGATCATTTAAGAAAGATGTAATAGCTTCAAACTGAACATCCAGAACAGATTCTAATAAACTCACTTCAACCAAAACTCCTTTTCCGGTTTTAGCTCTTTTTAATAAAGCCGCCAAAATTCCCTGTACAAAATGATTCCCGCACATTAAATCGGCTACAGCCAAACCAAACGGAACCGGACCCTGACTTTTTCTGCCGCTTAACCAACTTAATCCGGAAAGAGATTGCAATAATAAATCCTGCCCGGGCTTTTTTGCCCACGGACCTTTGTCTCCATATCCTGTAATGGTTCCGTAAATAATTTTTGGATTAATTGCTAAAGTCTGATCGAAGTCCAAACCGATTTTTTCCATTACACCCGGCCTGAAATTATGTGTCATAATATCAGCTTTTGCAATTAGTTTTTTTATTAAAACCAGATCATCGGGATTTTTAAGATCGGCTGCAAAAGATTCTTTATTTCTATTAATGGTATGAAATAACAAACTGCTGTCATCAACAAAAAGATCTTTGATGCTCAGTTGTCTGCAGGCCTCACCTTTTACAGGTCTTTCAATTTTTATAACTCTTGCTCCCAAATCAGCCAGTTTTAAACCAGCAGAAGGTCCCGCCAAAAACTGACAGAATTCAAGAACAATTAATCCTTCTAATGGTTTCATGTGGTTTGCAGGTTTAAAGATTTCGCGTAAAGCGCATCCATAACTTCTAAAACTTGATCTTCATTTCCGCCATTCATTAAATAATCACGCACAATATCTCCGGCATGATCCTGAAAATACATATGCCCCGAATATCTCGGACGAAGAAATGCTCTTTCTAAAGCCGGTAAAGTATTTTTGAAATAATCATTTGTTAACTGATTAATTCTTTCACTTTTCCATGCTTGCAAATGTCCGGGCTGACCTCCGTTATCGGCAAATATATTTTGCTGAACATGAGACGAACCTGTAAATTCAGCATATTTAATGGCTTCAGGAATATTTTTACTAAAAGAAGAAACAGCCAAACCTGTTCCGCCCAATGAAGAAATCATCGGTTTATTATTTAATGCAACCAAATCATAAAAATGAAGTGGTTTTCTGCTGTAACCACTTCTTGAATAATTTGAATATCCATAGGCAAAAGGGCAGTAGGCAATTTCATCAGAATTAACCATTGTTTCATAAACCTGAATTGGGTTTCTGCTGAAGTTTGCCGGATCAATGAGCTGAGCCAGTTCTCTAAACATTTTTAGTGCTTTCTTTCCGGTTTCTTTTGAAACAACTTTGTCTTCCGACTGAAAAGGCGCCTCGTTCAGGCTACAGCAAAACATATAAAAACTCATCCGAACATCAACCGGAATTCCAGCAAAAGCAACAAGTCCTTTTTTAGCCAATGCTACTAATTCATCGTAAGTCTGCGGTACTTTTAATCCTTGTTTTTCTAAGATATCCAAACGTGCTGCTGCTACCGGAGTTGCCGCATCGATTGGCAATGCCCATAATTTATTATGAAAAATATAACTTCCGTAAGAACGTCCAACGGTATTTATTTCCTGATCTTTTATATATTCCGGAGAAAGATAATCCGATAAAGGAAGGATGGCATTGGTGTGTGCTCCAAATCCTGTCCACGGATGATCGATGACCAATAAATCAAATTTTTTTGCCAGATCTTCTATAGAAGCATCTGCAAATTCCTGTAAACTTCTTTTCTCCCAGGTAATTTCAATTCCGGGGTTTAACTCGGTAAAACGCTGAGCTGTAGCTACCATTGGTAATAAACCTCTTGTATGATTCCAGGTTATTCCTTTTAATACCGTCATTTTTTATGGATTTATGTTGAATGTTTTATTTTGAAATTTAATAAATGTAAAAAACACATTTACAAATGTAGAAATAAGATTTAAACATCCAAGAAATCTTAACTTTATTAAATGATCTTTTTTAGTTAAAGTTTAAACAAGAGGTAATTTTTTTACAAACTGCTTAAAAAATGTGATAATTTTTTAAACTATGACTATTTTAAGAGAAACTTGTTAAAATATATCGCAGATATTAATAT
>SEBM01000720.1 GCA_004296145.1 Flavobacterium sp. | reverse complement strand
TATTGAAATTTTAATAATCTGATCAACTTTACATACGTTCTAAAATCACATGGTAACAAACAAAAAATATAGTTGGCGAATATTAAAAAATATAAACACCAACTATATTATTATATTACAAAATCTCTAGTTGAGATTATTTTTTCTTATGTCTGTTCGCTCTTCTTCTTTTCTTTCTTTTGTGTGTTGCAACCTTGTGTCTTTTTCTTTTCTTTCCGCTTGGCATAATGTTAATTTTTTTTTTGTAACTAGTTAATATTCAATTGTTATTCTTATTTTACTGCAACTTTAGTTTTTACTTTCTCCACAAAAGATTTTGATGGCTTGAAAGCAGGAATATTATGTGCAGGAATCTCTATTGCAGTGTTCTTAGAAATGTTTCTTCCCGTTTTAGCTGCTCTAGTTTTAACGATGAAAGAACCAAAACCTCTTAAGTAAACATTGTCTCCATTATACATAGAAGTTCTGATCTCCTGCATAAAAGCTTCTACAACTTTCTGTGTTTCATTCTTTTCTGTTCCCAATTTATTTGAGATGGTGTTTACCAATTCTGCCTTTGTCATTTCCTTTTTTAATTTTAAATTTTAGGTGTGCAAATTTAGTTAAAAAAATTGAATAGAAGCAAATTAGTAGAGAAAATATTTTACTTAAGAGACTGACAATTTTATATTTAGTCTAGTATTACGGCGCAGAAAGAGCTTTTACATACTCGAATTATAGTATCCGTTTTCTACGCAGAAGCGGATGAGGTGCAGTTTTGTTTTTAAACCCAGCTTTTCGGTGAGTCTGTTGATATAGGTATCAATTGTTCTGGTGCTGAGATTGAGTTGTTCTCCTATCTCTTTGTTACTTAGACCTTCATAGCAGAATTTCATCAATTGAATTTCTGTTGGGGAAAGTTCTTCCTGACTGTGTTTTTGACGGTTCATGTATTCCTGAACGGCTAAAGGTTGCTGTTTCCAGCTCTCGGAATAGGCTTGGTAATCAAAATCCTTTGAGGAAATCTGACCTTTGATAATATCTTTAATAATATTGCTGTTTTTTTGACAATAATAAATATTTGGAATTTTTTCCAAAATTTCAGCCATATCTTCCTGGTAAGTTCCGGAATAAGTGATGATGGGAGTTTCATGATTGTTTTTGCGGATAAATTTAATAGCTTCCAGACCGCTCAAAACCGGCATGAAGAGTTCTACAATGAAAACATCTTCCTGTTTTCTGTAAATCCTGCTAATGAGTTCATGACCATTATTACAGTCATTAAGAAGCATATTGAAAGGGTTTTCCAACAGCATTTTGATCATTATTTTTTTGAAATAAAAATCGCTGTCTGCTATCGAAAACCGAACCGTATTGGTCAGTATTTTAGTCATTTTATTTTTGTGATTTGGTAGAGATAAAATAAAATTTGGTTCACTAAAGTATGAAAATCTTTCGGATCTCAAAATTAAACTTCATATTAAATAATTGTAAATATGTTGCAAACTTCATATTTAATTTTGTAAATAAATATATTTTTTCTATTTTCACATTCCAAACCAAATCACAACTATGTCTATAAATAGAGATAAAAAATTGAACAAATCCGATGTCAGGATGGGTATTTGGAAATTTATCCTATCGTTCATCGTTTTATCCTTAATTTCTTTCTGCTCCATTTTTTTCTTTTTTTGATAGTGTAATTTGTCCCTGCATAATGTAAAATTTAAATCAATTACCTTCTTCTTCCCGCAAATTTTCTTGTAGGATCTACTCTTAGTTCTTTCACAACACCCGCA
>SEBM01000719.1 GCA_004296145.1 Flavobacterium sp. | reverse complement strand
TTGATGCAGAAATAATAAATATCCATACCATTAAACCTTTGGATGAGGAAGCTATTCTAAAATCTGTTAAGAAGACTGGTTGCGTGGTAACTTGCGAGGAGCATAACAAATTTGGCGGATTGGGAGAAAGCGTTGCCCGTTTGTTGACTACCGAATATCTGGCACCACAGGAATTTGTGGCTGTTAATGATAGTTTTGGGGAAAGTGCTACACCAGATCAGTTGATGACAAAATATAAACTTGATCCAGCTGATATTGTTGCTGCTGCACAGAAAGTTATTGGAAGAAAAAAATAAATTAGATGTGAGATTTAGATGTGAGATTTGAGACATGGAGCTCAATCTCACATCTCATTACTCATATCTTAAAACTCTTATATGAAACAAGTTGAAGACGCAGAAATATTGCAAAAATTTAGTGTAGAAAAAACACGAAATGAAGCCTTCAATTTGCTTTTAAATAAATACCAACAAAAAATTTATTGGCACATCCGTAGAATAGTTATCGATCACGATGACACAGATGATTTAGTACAAGAAACCTTTGTAAAGGTTTGGAAAAATTTGGCCAATTTTCGTAGCGATTCGCAATTGTACACTTGGCTTTATCGCATTGCGACAAATGAATCAATCACTTTCTTAAACAAGAAAAAGCTCAAAAACAACATCTCATTAGATGAAGTAGGTAGTGAACTTGCTGAAACTTTAGCTTCATCTTCTTACTTTGATGGAGATAAAATACAGCGCAAATTACAAGAAGCCATTCTAACCTTGCCAGAAAAACAACGCCTCATTTTCAATATGAAGTATTTTGACGATATGAAATACGATGAAATTTCTGAAGTTTTAGGCACAAGTGTCGGCGCTTTAAAAGCCTCATTTCATATCGCAGTAAAAAAAATTGAAAGTATTTTAATAAATCAAGATTAGCTATTAAACCTTTTGCAATAAAAAGCATCAATAATACGTGATGAATATAAAAGATGAATATATGGATTGGGAAAAGGAAGCATCGCACTTAGCGAGTTTGTCTCGTTCTACCCCATTTGGTGTACCCGATAATTATTTTGATGATTTGCAAGCTCGTATCAATCAGTCTGTTTTTGTAGCTGGCTTGATGCAAAAAGAAAATCAAGTTTTTACTGTACCTCAAAACTACTTCGAAAATTTAAGCGAACAAATTGAGAGTAAAATAGCTACAGCACAAATTAAATCCTTAATTAAGGAAGACGGCTTTAAAATACCTGCAAACTATTTCGATAATTTAAATGCAGCAATTTTAAACCAAACTGTTAATGCTACGCCAAAAATTAAAACCATTAGTTTATGGCGTTCTAATTTTGTAAAATATGCTGCTGCTGCTTGTTTCGTTATTGCAACTGCTACAGGTTTATATTTTAGTCAACAAAATGAGGTTTCTCAAATACGCACTGCAGAATTAGTTAGCGAACAAATGTTATATGATATTGATGAAAGTGTAATTATTGAGCACCTACAAGAAAGCCAAAATATGAGCACTTCATTAGCATCAGATAAAGAAATTGAAAATTACATTTTAGAGAACTACTCGTCTAGCGATATCTCTAATAACTTATAGATGAAAAGTAAAAAATTACCAATCATCACAATTGAAAAACAAACAAGAATGAAAAACTTAATTTTAGCCTTATTCATTTCATTTCCCATTTTCGCTTTTGCACAAGGGCCAAGACCAGGAGACGACAAAATAGAAGCTGCAAAAGTTGCTTTCTTTACTCAAAAACTAGACTTATCTGCTGAAGAT
>SEBM01000145.1 GCA_004296145.1 Flavobacterium sp. | reverse complement strand
CCTTTAAAGTATTTTATATTTAATTTTTTTCCAGTTTTAAAATATGCATTAACATATTTTATGTAATCGTTGTTTTCTGGAGGATTCTCCTTTAAATAGTCATGTGAAATGAGAAAATATTTATCTCTTTCCGAGAGAAAAAATGTGTTGAGACGAGCTTCTTCAAAAGTATATTTTGCTTTTCGACTTCCTGTTAATTGTTTGATTTTCGCAGTAAATTTATTTTTGTAATCGTCCATTACGTCTAAAGTTACAGTATGTTTTAAACCTTCCATAAATTATACGTTTAAAGGTTTGAGACAGGCTTCAACTTCGGAACGTAAGAATAATATTTTTCCTGATATTCCGAGAGGGTTAAGAATTCCTTTGCGCTCCCAGTTTAAAATAGAAGTGACATGTACCCCAAGCATAGTAGCTACTTGGTTTCTGTTTAAAAATTCTTTTGGAGGTTCAGGTTTGAAGTTTTTTTTAAAAATTTCCAACTCTTTTTTTACACTTTCTCCAATCCTCTTTTCGAGCTCTTCTGGAGTAATTTCATAAAGCTGTATTGCTTTCATAATTTTATTGTTATAATTAATGAAGCAAAAGAATGTTAGGGATAAATTAGGGATTCCCTAAAAAAGATACAGCTATTTTAATTTAACGCCCAAGTCATTAAGTTCATTTCTTACTTGATTTACTTTTTCAGCTTTTTTAGAATTATCCTTTTCATATGGATTATTTTTTTGAGCTGTCGAGTCTGGATGTAATAATGGATTTAAGATTGGTTGTAAAGTATGCGTTTTTTCTTTAGTTATTTTACTTAATACTACAGCCAAATTTCTGACACTGGTTTTAAAACAATTCTGTTCTAACAATAAATCAAGAATACCCAATTCTTTTAAGTATATTATTTTTGTAACAGCCGTCGTGTCTGATAAATTTGGCGATTCAGTTAGATTTAAAAATTCACTTTGTTGGCTTGTGCTTAAATTAATGTTTCTAAAAACAGATTGAATAAATTCTATGTCATTTATGCATAATTTAGTTGTGGCGTTTGGTAGTAAAGGAGTTAAATTTACACAAAATGTATCGTAATCAATTGCTAATGATGGATTTTTCATAGCACTACCTAATAATGGTATTATTGAAGGAATATTTTCATTCTCCGAATAGGTGTCGATAATATCTTCGATAAAATCATTCAATGCTTCAACTGCAATATTACAATTTTTAAGAAATTTAGTTTTTGTAAGTGAAGGTTTCTTGATTTTAAATGCTGTAAATGCAATTAAAATTTCCTCTTGGAATTTATATTTTTGCTCTGTTAAATCTGCAATTGGTTGGAATTTCTCGAAGGTGTTTGTAATTAATTCCAAATACTTTTTTTTAGCCATAATTCGAGCCTTTTGTACGCTTTATTATTTTTTTAATTTTAATTCTGATTTTATATCAATTAAATCATATAATAATATTCAAGAGTTTCATTTTTTTTTGCTTTATAGAAATAGTTTGGCAATGGTTTGGCAACTTCTAAAAATAAAAAACCCAATTATCTGATTATTAGATAATTGGGTCTTGTTTAGTGCGGATAATAGGACTCGAACCTACACGCCTTGCGGCACCAGATCCTAAGTCTGGCATGTCTACCAATTTCACCATATCCGCGGAATTGTGGGTGCAAAGATAAGCATAGTTTCGAATAATCAAAGACTTTTTTCAAAAAAAATATTCATTTTCTATTTCGTACATTTGACTTTCTATAAAAATTATTTAAATGGAAAACATTAAAGCATACGTTCAACAACATAAAGATCGCTTTATCAATGAGTTGATCGAATTATTAAAAATTCCGTCGGTAAGTGCCGACACTGCATATTCGCAAGATGTTATCGATACTGCCGAAGCTGTTAAAGAAAGTTTATCTAAAGCAGGCTGCGATTTAGTAGAAATTTGCGATACTCCGGGTTACCCAATTATTTACGGAGAGAAAATAATCGATCCAAATCTTCCAACCGTTTTAGTTTACGGACACTATGATGTACAACCGCCAGATCCAATGGAATTATGGACATCACCACCATTTGAACCGGTTATCAAAAATACAGAAATTCACCCAGAGGGAGCAATCTTCGCGCGTGGTGCCTGCGATGACAAAGGACAAATGTACATGCACGTAAAAGCATTAGAATATATGGTGCAAACCAACAATTTGCCTTGCAATGTCAAATTTATGATCGAAGGCGAAGAAGAAGTTGGTTCTGCAAGTTTGGCCTGGTTCGTAGAACGCAATCAGGAAAAACTAAAAAACGACGTAATCCTTATTTCAGATACCGGAATGATTTCAAACCAACAACCATCTATTACGACAGGTTTAAGAGGTTTGAGTTATGTTGAGGTTGAGGTTACGGGACCGAACCGTGATTTACATTCAGGATTATACGGCGGAGCAGTAGCGAACCCAATTAATATTCTGGCAAAAATGATTGCTTCTCTTCACGACGAAGACAATCATATTACTATTCCGGGATTCTACGATAAAGTGGAGGAATTATCTGCAGCAGAAAGAGCCGAAATGGCAAAAGCGCCTTTCAGTTTAGAAAAATATAAAAAAGCTTTAGACTTAAATGATGTTTATGGCGAAAAAGGATATGTAACCAACGAACGCAACTCAATCCGTCCGACATTAGACGTAAACGGAATCTGGGGCGGTTATACCGGAGAAGGTGCAAAAACGGTTATTGCGAGCAAAGCTTTCGCTAAAATCTCAATGCGTTTGGTTCCGAATCAGGATTGGCATGAGATTACAGAATTGTTTACAAAACATTTTACAAGCATTGCGCCAGCCGGAGTTACGGTAAAAGTAACACCGCACCACGGAGGTCAGGGTTATGTAACGCCAATTGACAGTATTGGATATCAGGCGGCAAACAAAGCGTATACAGAAACGTTTGGAGTTCCGGCAATTCCGGTTCGTTCCGGAGGAAGTATTCCGATTGTGGCTTTGTTTGAAAAAGAATTAAAAAGCAAAACAATCTTAATGGGATTCGGGTTGGACAGCGATGCTATTCACTCGCCAAACGAGCATTTCGGAATTTTCAATTACTTAAAAGGTATTGAAACTATTCCGTTGTTTTACAAGTATTTTGTGGAACTGAGTAAATAAGTTTTTTTGCCGCAAAGGCGCTAAGAAGCTAAGTTTTTTTAAGTTTCTTAACTTAGTAAAGTTGACTTCAATATAAATCCGCTCATTTCTGAGCGGATTTTTTTATTTTAGCTTTACTACAATTCAATAGTATGAAAAAAATAATTAAACAGCGATTTATCATCATCCTGATGATTTTAGTCAGTTCTAAAAATATAGCTCAGCAAATCACGCCAATTGAAAAAGAAAAAGGTTCAAAAGAAACGTATGTTATTGCTGTAGAAATAGCTGCCGATTTTCCCGGAGGAAAATACAAACTGATTGATTTTGTCAGTCATAATTTTAAAATTCCTGCCAAAGCTGTTAGAAACAAAGTAAAAGGAAAAATCCCTTTACAATTTACGATAGAGAAAAACGGTTTTTTGTCAGACATCAAAACTTTAAGCAATCTGGGATATGGTTTAGAAGAAGAAACTGAACGTGTTTTTAAAATGTCTCCACAATGGATTCCCGCAAAGGTGAACGGAAAGCCAATCAAAAGCAAAAAGATATTCATAATATATATCGATACAAGCAATAAGAAAAAAGAACGTCTTTATTTTGATAAGGAATGAAAAAATGCTTTCAGTAAAATATTCAAGATCAATATTTTAGTTGAAATTTAGAATTTAAACTTGAATTGATTTTTGAAATTGAGATTGATATTGATTTTTGCCATTGGTTTTGATTTTGAAATTGCTATTGCCATTGCCATTGCCATTGATTTTGGACGTTGCCTCCGGCCGGGCTATCCGCTATATCTTTTTATTTTTAAAGAAAAAATAAAAAGGATGCCGCTTCTATCCCTAACGCATCTGTGGGAATAAGAAATTTAGTCTAAAATTATTGTTAGCTGATTTTCAGTTCTTCAACAACAAAAAATCCGTTTCCTATACAGAAGCGGATTTTTTTTTTGTCAGAAAATTTGTTTGTTTAAAATTTAATTCTACATTTGTAGAGATACGTCTATGAATGTAGAGCAAATACTAACGAAGAATTGCTTTTGGAGCAAAAAAATACCAACCAAACCAAAAAAATATGAAAAAACTAATCGCAGTTTGTGTACTTCTAAATTGCCTTTTGCTGCAAGCGCAAGCTTATAAAGAATGGGTTCAAAAAGCAGATTTCTGTTATCGTGCAAAAGATTTTAAATCATCTGTATTTTACTATAAAGAAGCATTTAAAAAAGAACATAAAAACGCATCTGATTTGTACAACGCAGCTTGTTCTGCAGCTTTACAGAATGACAAAAAAAATGCATTTAACTGGCTGAATCTTGCCGTAGATAATGGTTATGAAAGCATAACACATATGAAAATAGACAGCGATTTAAAATCTTTGCAAAATCAAAAAGAATGGGAAAAGCTTTTGGCCAGATTTCAAAAAAAATTAGATGTTCTGGAAGCCAATTATGATAAACCGCTGCAAAAAGAACTTTTGACTATTTATAAGGAAGATCAGGAAATAAGAAGTGAATTTATGGTTGTTTATAAAGACCCGAAATCGGATAAAAAGAAAATAGACAGTCTGGGGAAAATCATGAACTATAAAGACAGTATCAATTTGATTAAGATCGTAAAGATATTAGACGAGAAAGGATGGGTTGGTCCGGATGTTGTAGGTTCACAAGCCAATCAGACTTTATTTTTGGTCATTCAGCATGCAGATATAAAAAACCAGCAAAAATATCTGCCAATGATGCACGAAGCCGTTAAAAAAGGAAATGCAAAAGGAAGTTCACTCGCGTTGCTGGAAGACAGAGTGGCTTTGAGAGAAAACCGTAAACAAATATACGGAAGTCAGTTTTCAATGATGCAGGGAAAAGGGCAATTTGTATTGCCACTTGAAGATCCGGACAACGTCGATAAAAGACGTGCCGAAGTCGGATTAGGACCGTTAGCCGATTATCTTAAACAATGGAATATTGCCTGGGATGTTGAAGCCTATAAAAAAGAACTTCCCGAATTAGAAAGAATTAGTAAGGAGAAAAGAAAAATAGATTAGAGAAAATAGAGAATAGAATATAGAAAAAAGAGAGAATCGAAAGTATAGTATAGAAAGCTTAGAATCTTAGCCTCTCAGTAACTTAGTACCTTAAAAAAAAATGCAACTATCAAACTCAGAAGAACAATTAATGGAACATTTATGGAAGCTTGAGAAAGCATTCATGAAAGATTTGCTCGAAGCGTATCCGAAACCAAAACCGGCTACGACAACCGTGGCCACTTTATTGAAAAGAATGATCGATAAAAAATTCATCGCTTATAATGAATTCGGGAATTCCAGAGAATATTATCCGTTGGTGGAGAAAACAGATTATTTCTCCAAACATGTAAAAGGCCTGATTAGTAATTTCTTTAACAATTCGGCTTCGCAATTTGCTTCTTTTTTTACTACCGAAACCAATTTATCAACTTCGGAACTGGAAGAACTCAAAAAAATAATTGACAGTGAAATTCAAAAAAAGAAAAAATGATAAACTATCTTTTAAAATCCGGAATACTGCTTTTGGTTTTTTATGCAGTATATAAATTATGGCTTGAAAGTGAAAAAATGTTCCGATTTAATCGTGCTTATCTGCTTTTGAGTTTAGTTTTTAGTCTAATAATTCCATTGCAGTTTGTCTCTTTCGAATCTTCGATTTCGAATAAAATAGGATATGTTCAATTAGATGAATTGGTGATTCAGAAAAGCAATGAAAGTTTAGCAACATTTATAGAAAATCTGAATTTGAGTAGTATTATTTTGGGACTTTACTTATTTGTTGTTTCTATATTGACATTGCGTTTTGCTTTAAACTTATATTCTTTTTATAAAAATGTAAAAACAAATGAAGTACGATTTATTAGCGGCGAAAAAGTGGTTTTAGTACAGGAATCAATATTGCCTCATTCTTTTTGGAGTTTTATTTTTATTAATAAGGCAGAGTTTGAAAATGGCAGGATTCCATTAGAATTAATTGCGCACGAAAAAGCACATTTACGCCAAAAACATACCTTGGATATTCTTTTCACAACATTTTTACAAATAATATTTTGGTTTAACCCAATCCTTATTTTTTACAAAAAAGCAATAAAACTGAATCATGAATTTCTGGCCGATGAAGCAGTAAATATTCAGTTTAATTCAGTTTCTGATTATCAGAAATTATTACTCGAAATAGCTTCTAATAAAACCAATATTGCACTTGCGAGTAACATTAATTATTTAATAACTAAAAAACGTTTTCTTATGATGACAAAAAAAGAATCCCCGATCAGAGCCACAATTAAAATAATTGCCACTGGTTTGATTTGTAGTTTATTACTATTCGTTTTTAGTACAAAAAGTATAGCTCAAAAGGACAACAGTAAAACCGAAATGCAAGATGATTTTTCTATTGGTTCTGATACAACAAATGTAAAAAAACCAGAATTTCCGGGTGGACTTAATGCTTTTTTTCAATTTGTAGGGAAAAATTATAAAATGCCTTCAGAAGCTTCTAAAAACAAAATAGACACAAAACTTTATGTGCAATTCATGGTCGAACAAGACGGAAGTTTATCTGAATATAAAATAGTAAAGGATCCCGGTTTTGGATTAGGGGAAGAGGTAATCAGAGTTTTAAAACTATCTCCAAAATGGACTCCGGGAACTCAGGACGGAAAACCTGTTCGTGTACTTTACGATTTACCTATTACAATTCAGGCTGAAAAATAAAAAACAAATAAAAAATCCGCTTCAAAAGGAGATTGAAGCGGATAAATTAAAAACTAAAAAAATTCTCAAAAAAAAACTAAGCCAGATCTAAAATAGGTCGGGATTATAGCCAAAATAAGGCATAGTCTGTTCGTTAAAAACAACACCATACTCTTCTAATTCTTTTAAAATAGGCTCATAAACTTCTTTAGTAATAGGAAGCTGAACGCCTGGAGTTGTTATTTTTCCATTTAAGATCAATAAAGTTGCCATTGCAACCGGTAATCCAACGGTTTTTGCCATTGCGGTATAGGTTTGGTCGTCTCCAATGCAAACCATTTTAGAATCGATTTGCTCTTTTTTGCCGTTTAGTTCATACCCGAATTTATGATACATAACAATCATGTCTTTATCTTCAGGTTCAAGACTCCAGCTGTCAGAAAGAATTTTTTCTAAAATTTGTGCCGGTGTGGCGTTTGGGAGATTCACTTTTTTGTTTGGGTTAAATAAATCCAATTCCAAAAGTTTGTCCCACATTATATCGTCCTGATCGATTTTTAAAATCAATCGGGTTTTAATTTCTACAGAATCGGTTGGGTGATAGGGCAGGAACGAGTTTACAAACTGACGGTAACTCATGTTTTCAGAATCTTCCATAACATAACTGTCATCTGTCATTCCGAGTTGTACAAACATATTCCAGGCTTTAGAGAAACCAACTCTGCGAATTGTTCCTCTGTATAAAGTCAGAATATCATCCAAACCATAAATAGAACGATATTTAAGAGAATCACGGTTCGAATACGCTTCGAATTTTCCGTAACCTTCCACTTCAAGAAATTCTGTTCTACGAAACAAATTACAATACGGAATATATTTATAAGTCCCTTCCTGAACAAATTTTGCTGCGCCGCCCTGTCCGGCCAGAACTACATTTCGGGGTGCCCAGGTAAATTTATAATTCCACAAGTTATTATCAGATTCCGGAGCAACCAATCCGCCGCAAAAAGATTCAAAAAGTAACATATTGCCGCCTTTTGCCCTGATTTCGTCAATGACTTTCATGGCGCTCATATGATCAATTCCCGGGTCAAGGCCAATTTCATTCATAAAAATAAGATTGTTGGCTCTTGCTTCCAGATTTAATTCCTGCATGGCATCACTTATATAAGAAGCGGTGACAAGATGTTTTTTAAACTGAAGGCAGTCTTTTGCAATTTCAATATGCAAATGTGCCGGAAGCATCGAAATCACAATAGATGCGTTTTCAATGGCTGATTTTCTTTCTTCCGTATTAAATATATCTAAAGCAATTGCAGTAGCATTCGGATGTTTCTGTGTTTTTTTTTCGGCCAAAGCCAAAGATAAATCAGCAACAACAAGATGAAGGTTTTCACTTTCAGATTTTGATAGTAAATAGCGTATTAGGGAAGAAGCTGACCGACCAGCCCCGATAATTAAAATGCGTCTCATATTTTAAATATATAACACAAATATATTAAATTGTTATAAATATAACATAATTGT
>SEBM01000718.1 GCA_004296145.1 Flavobacterium sp. | reverse complement strand
TTCGAAAACAATCGATTTACAAAAATGTGATTTTAAATTTAAGCTAAACTTTGATAATTGGAAGGATCGTCATTTTTTATCAAATGATAAATTATGGCCTATTTTTTCAAATGAACTAATAAATATAATAAAGAAATATTATCCGGAACTAGTCTATTTTCCAGCTACGCTAATTGACAAAAAAGGCAAAGAACATTCTAATGATTTTTTTGTGGTACAAATTCCTGATGCAGAGGGAATTGTTAATTACGATTTATCTGTTTTTGAACGTGATACAATGTTTCCGCAAATTTTTTCATCAATTGATAAAATCGTATTTAATCCAGAAATTATTCCAAATGCTATTTTCCGATTGCATGAATATTCACAGGTCATTTTGATCAATAAAGAACTTCGTGATGATTTGGTTAAACAAAATTTAAACGGCATTACCGTTACAGATGTTGATGATTATGACTGGAGTTATCTTTAAATCTTATTTTTAATAATTATGCAAAACATACTCAATTACCTAAAAAATCAATTCGTATTTCAGCTTGATCCAATTTTTCAAGCTGATAATCCATCAGAAAAACCTGTTTTGAACCAACTGGATTCTAATAGTTTTATAAACGAATTTATTATCGAAAATAGTCTGGGAGAAATTGATATTCTATTATTAGGATTGTCACTTGTTCCGCATGTTAGACCTGATTTTTTAAGTTCAATTATGGCCGAATATTTACCAAATGGCGGTGAGCTGCCAGAATTTGGCGGAGTGAAGGCCAAGAATCATCGCGGAATATTGCCTACGGGAGAAACTGCCCAATTTTTAATCGCAGGAAATGATCTGGATGGTCGGGTTGCATTTTATAATTACTTACATAATCAATCTTATCTTTATCAAAAAAGAATTATCAAAATAGAATCTGTGCCAAATGGCGAGCCAAAATTGAGTGGCTTACTTATTTTGGAAGACGAATACATTGAAAAATTTATCACCGGAAAAATCCTTAAACCACAGCTCAGCAGTATTTTTCCTGCTCAGTTAATAGAAACGCAATTAGAATGGGAAGATCTGGTGCTGAATGCTACTACTGTGAATTCTATTAAAGAAATAGAAACCTGGCTTAAATTCAACGAAATTTTGCTCCATGAATGGGATATGAAAGCCAAAATAAAACCCGGTTTCAGAGTTATGTTTTATGGCGCGCCGGGAACCGGAAAAACACTTACGGCCTCACTTCTTGGAAAATACACCCAAAGAGATGTGTACCGAATTGATTTATCAATGGTGATTTCGAAATATATTGGGGAAACTGAAAAAAACCTTTCTTCGCTTTTTGACAAAGCCGCTGACAAAGACTGGATTCTGTTTTTTGATGAAGCCGATGCCGTTTTCGGAAAAAGAACCAATGTTAGGGACGCGCACGATAAATACGCCAATCAGGAGGTTTCTTATTTGCTGCAACGTATTGAAAATCATCCGGGTTTAGTTATTTTGGCTTCTAATTTTAAAACAAATATTGATACCGCATTTACCCGAAGATTTCAATCTATAATTGAGTTTGAAGTGCCTTCTTATAGTGAACGTTTACAACTTTGGAAAAATAATCTTCCAACGGGAATCAAAATTGCCGATGATGTAAATCTTAATGAACTTTCAAAAAAATACGATATTACAGGCGCCAATATTATAAACATTATACAATATGCCTGTCTGAGAACATTAGAAGATGATAACAAAAGTATTAATCTAAATCACCTTCTTCAGGGAATTAAAAAAGAATATGCCAAAGAAGGAAAAA
>SEBM01000717.1 GCA_004296145.1 Flavobacterium sp. | reverse complement strand
GGATATATCTGACTCATATAACTGTTAAAGCATATCTTAATTGTCCAGAACATTCGATTATAAAGAGCTTCTCTATTATTTTTTATGATATACTGGTGAAGACACTTTTCAAAAAGAGGATTCTATTTGGAACGATCTATCGCCTAATAATTACGGAACCTTGCTAATAGTCAACAAAAGACATCTAATTACATCATCAAAGAGAGTCAAAAGATAATCATCTACATAATTCAAATGTAATAAATAAAAAAAGTCCTTCTTGATTTTTTGTGTTCTCCTTCAACAACTATTCTTTCATTTTCAATATTATTCCAACTTATGAAATCTTCATTTCTGAATTGAATCCCTTCAGAGTTAATTCTAAATTGGACTTCATTTATTCTTTTTAATATTTTGTATTGCAGATAACCTGAAATTACAGGAAATGGTGAAATAATTAACGCCAGTAAATATTTATTAATTGTTAAAAGATAAATACAAAAAGTAGAAAATCCAATAATAACCATTAGCCAGAGCGCTAATTTTGCTCTGGAATAATAAATCAAAGTCTCTTTTGAATAACTGAGATTATTTACATCTATTAAAAGTGGCCTCATTATTTCAATCCAATTTGTCTCTTCGCCTCTCCAACAACAAAAGCAACTGAATTAGCAATATTAAAACTTCTGATTAATTTAGACATTGGAATCGTCAAGTGATTTTCAAAACGGGCTAAAACTTCCTTACTCAAACCAACGCTTTCTTTTCCGAAAACTAGCCAGTCACCATCCTGAAAATCGGTTTCCAGATATGATTTTTCGGCATGCGAACTCATTAAAAACACGCGCGACTGATCCGGAATTTGTTTGATCCATTCCTCTATATTCGGATATTCAGTAACATCAAGATGTACCCAATAATCCAATCCGGAACGTTTTAGGTTTTTGTCATTGATTACAAATCCAAACGGATGAATTAAATGTAAGCGGCTTTCTGTACCCACACATAAGCGACCGATATTTCCGGTATTATTTGGGATTTCCGGTTCAACAAGAACAACGTTTAGCATTTTTAATTATGAGTTATAAGTTATGAATTATGAGTTTTTCAGTAATTATCTAAATTATCAAATTGGCACATTATCTAATTTAAAATCAGGAACTTCAAGGACTTCTCCTGCTTTTAAGTTTTGCAAATATACATTTCCTACGCGAACACGCACAAGCCTTAAAGTCGGATAACCAACGGCAGCAGTCATTTTTCTGACCTGACGAAATTTACCTTCATTTACCGTAATAGACGCCCATGAAGTGGGTCCGTGACGCTCGTCTCTGATTTTTTTTGCCCGTGGCCCAAAATCAGGAATTTCTGTTACGATAAAAGCTTTGCAGGGTTTGGTTTTGTATTTTCCGCCGTCAAAACCAATTTCAACGCCTTTTTGCAATTCTTCTATAGCTTCAGGAGTAATAACGCCATCAACCTGTACATAATATTCTTTGTCAACTTTTTTGCTTCTTATTTGTTCGCTTACTTTTCCGTCTGTAGTTAATAAAAGTAAACCTTCAGAATCTTCATCGAGGCGGCCAATAGCCATTGTGCCTTCAGGAAAATCGTGTAATTCTCCCAAAAGTTTTTTCTTTCTTTTTAATTCATAAATAAACTGGCTCAGATAGCCGTAAGGTTTAAAAAGAATAAAGTGATGATGCATGCCAATTATTTTCTGCAAAGATAGTTTGTTTCGTCAGCATTAAAAACACAAACAGTTAATATCCAAAAGCTATGTTAAATGGTTTAGTTTTCGGTCTGAAAA
>SEBM01000144.1 GCA_004296145.1 Flavobacterium sp. | reverse complement strand
CTATATAAATATTATAATTTACTCTACAGTAACCGATTTCGCCAAATTACGTGGCTGATCCACATTACAACCTCTCATAACAGCAATGTAATAAGAAAGCAATTGTAACGGTATTGTTGTAATAAGTGGTGATAATGCATCTGAAGTTTCAGGAATTTCAATTACATAATCTGCAAGATCACGAACTTGTGTATCTCCTTTTGTTACAACAGCAATAATTTTTCCACTACGGGATTTTATCTCCTGAATATTACTTACGATCTTATCATAATGACCTTGTTTTGGTGCAATTACAATAACCGGCATATGCTCATCAATTAAAGCAATAGGACCATGTTTCATTTCAGCTGCAGGATATCCTTCAGCATGAATATACGAGATCTCTTTTAGTTTTAAAGCACCTTCTAAAGCAACCGGGAAATTATATCCACGGCCTAAGTACAAACAGTTTGGAGCATCTTTAAAAGCTGCTGCAATTTCTTTTGCTCTGTCATTTGTTTCTAATGCTTCGGCAACTTTCTCCGGAATAATTTCTAATTCCTGTAAATAAGTATGGAAATCTGTATTTGATAAAGTTCCTTTTGCTTTTCCTAATCTTAACGCAATCATCGTTAAAACTGTAATCTGAGTTGTAAATGCTTTAGTAGAAGCTACTCCAATTTCGGGACCTGCGTGTGTATAAGCACCAGCATGACTTTCTCTTGAAATAGATGAACCGACAACGTTACAAACTCCAAAAACAAATGCTCCGTTTTCTTTCGCTAATTTAATTGCCGCCATTGTATCTGCAGTTTCTCCGGATTGAGAAATAGCAATTACAACATCATTTTTATTAATGATAGGGTTACGGTATCTGAATTCTGAAGCATATTCTACTTCAACAGGAATACGTGTAAATTCTTCAAAAATGTACTCCGCTACTAAACCTGCATGCCATGAAGTTCCACATGCTACGATTAAGATTCTCTGAGCGTTTAAGAATTTTTCAAGATTATCTTCAACACCGGCCATTTGAACTATTCCTTCATTTGCATGAAGTCTTCCTCTGTATGTGTCTTTAATCACACTTGGCTGCTCGTAGATTTCTTTTAGCATGAAATGATCATAACCTCCTTTTTCAATTTGCTCCAAATTCATTTGAAGTTCCTGAATGTAAGGATCTACTAAAGAGTCATCTTTTATCTTTCTAACTTTAAGAGGCTTATGCAATCTAATGTTTGCCATTTCACCATCTTCAAGATAAATAGCATTAGCAGTATATTCAATAAAAGGTGATGCATCAGAAGCAATAAAAAATTCTCCTTCTCCAACTCCAATTGCCAAAGGACTACCTAATCTTGCAGCCACAATTTCGTTTGGATTTTTCTTATCAAATACTGCAATTGCATAGGCACCCACCACTTGATTTAAAGCTATCTGAACCGCTTTACCAAGTTTTATATTTTCATTTTTCTGAACTTCCTCAATTAAGTTTACTAAAACTTCTGTATCAGTATCAGATTTAAAAGTATATCCTCTTTTTATCAATTCTTCTTTAAGAGGGGCATAATTTTCAATAATTCCATTATGAATGATTACTAAATCACCAGAATTAGAAAGATGAGGATGCGAATTCACATCATTTGGCACACCGTGAGTAGCCCAACGGGTATGACCAATTCCTATAGTTCCATTTGTAGTAAAACTATCTTTTGCTTTTGCTTCAAGATCCGAAACTTTACCTTTTGTTTTACAAAGTTTTATACCTGCATCTGCATCATACAACATAACACCTGCACTATCATACCCTCTGTATTCGAGTCGCTTTAATCCTTTAATAACTATAGGATAAGCCTCTCTGTGACCTATATATCCAACAATTCCACACATATATATTAATTAATTTGGTTTCGTGTAGTAAACTTCAAGCTTAAGTCTTTTATTATCCGGAACTGTAGATTTACCTCCAAACAATACTGTTCCTAACGGACTCATAACCGATGCTCTTGGTGCATCTGTAATAATGCTGCCTTTTAATTTCAATTTATTTGTGGCTGAAACATTTATATCTTCTGTTACAACCAAACCAAGTTTTACATTAACTGCATCAGCATTCTTAATAACATTTCGAATGTGATTAGTCAGCCTGATTTTATAAGTTGTACCTTTTTTAGTGGTAGCATCTACATTTATGATTCCGCTATAAATGATTTTTGACATTTTTCGATCAGTTGTTATACTTGTACTTCCGTCTGCGGCATAATCAATAATTGGAAGATTGTTTGTCAAATCATATAAATAAACTCTTTTTACCTCACGAATACGTGCATTTTTGTTCGGAATACCCGCAATTTTATCAGAATCAATATGAAAAACCAGATTAGCTTCATTAACCAACCAACCTTTACCTTTTATATCTTTTATTTTAGACCCAAAGTCATTAAGTTCAATTACAGCAAGTGATCCCTGACCACCTTTTAAATAAAGTGATTCATCTCCTTGTGTTACATTTGCCGATGTCAGAGCTGTTTGGTAAGCTGTTTTTTTGACATCCTGCGTTAAATTAGCATTTGCTCCTGTAAGATTAATAACTAAAGTTCTATCTTCTTTTACTGTTTCTAAGTCGGTAGTAATATCAGTTTTTGCTTTGTATTTTATAGTAATTTTACCTTTAGAAAAATCCATCAGAGCCATATTGCCTGAACCCGCTCCCAGTTTCTCCGCTTTAAAATACAAACCTCTGAAATATTCCTGAAAAACATCCGAAGCTGAAAGTTTGGATGCGTCTGCATTTAAAATTTTAGTTTGAAAAAAAGATTTATCTAAGTTTAGGCGCATTTCAGGCGCCACTTTTGTTTTTGTCTTTGTACCTCCCGCATCTGTAGTTTCATCCGTATATTCTAATGAATTGAAGAAGAACTCGTCATTTTCAAATTTATTTGAAGAATTATTTAAGCGGACATCGGGCGTATTATTCGCCGGAACTTTATAAGTGTCAAAATCTGTATTCTGATCTGTATAATATAACTGTGTAAACTGCGCACCGTTATCAAAATAAGATGAGCGCATCTGTACCCCTGAAACATAAACACTTAATTTAAACTTACCATTTTCCGGACCATAAATAGAATCTAATACATAAGTATTATTTCCATTCTCATCTGTACTTGTGATATGACTAAAATAGGGTATATTTAACGTAACGCTTTCAATAACTGGTTCACCACCAATTGACGGAGCATAAGATGCAAGCGATACCTGAGTAGCATAACTAGCAGTTCGTTCACTAAAAACACCATCATCATAAATCCCTAAAGCATTAACTGGTAATCCATTTGACTGAACTGGAGTTACTTCCTGATTGTATGCCAATACATCATACTTTTCAGACTCAAGTCCAAAATGATCGTCTCCGATCAATTCATCACCAACAGCATTAAAATCTTTATCACAAGAATATAAAAGAACAACTGGTATTAATAAAAGAATTTTCTTAAAAAAAGAAGTATTATACATGTTTTATAATAATGTTAAAATTTAGAGTCCTATACTTTTATAGAAATTTGTATACGCTTCAGCGAATGCATCTTTCGTGGCGAAAGGTAAAAAAGGTTTTCCTGAAGATTCTATAAATTTTGTTAAACTTGGAGATACGTTCTCTGATGCAATAATAACACCGTCTGAATGAAGTATACTCGCTTTAAGAATATTTTCATAATTCGGCGTTTCAAGATCGGCAACTGATTCATGTGGCACACCGTCAAATTTCACCTTGTTGATCATTTCCAAATCTAAGTTTTCATCAAAAGACTGTCCGTAAACAGAAGTGACGATCTTGGTTTCAGAAAACAAAGCTTCGTTTTTATAATAATGTTTCATATAAATTGGAAGCATTGCCGCCAACCAACCGTGTACGTGAATAATATCAGGTACCCAATTTAATTTCTTTACAGTTTCTACAACTCCTTTTGCAAAAAAGATTGCTCTTTCATCATTGTCAGGATACAAAACCCCTTCTTCGTCGGCAAAAGTTGCTTTTCGTTTAAAATATTCATCATTATCAATAAAATAAACCTGAATTCTTTCTTTCGGAATTGAAGCTACCTTAATAATCAACGGCATATCTAAATCATTCACTACCAAATTCATCCCTGAAAGTCTAATTACTTCGTGTAACTGATGTCTTCTTTCATTGATATTTCCATATCTTGGCATGAAAATTCTTATCTGACCTCCCTGATCATTAATCATTTTAGGAACGTCGTAAGACATTAAAGAAACCTCATTTTCTGCCAAATAAGGCACGACTTCAGATGATACATATAATATCCTCTTATCTTTCATAATAGTATTTTACTTAATTTTTGGTAATAAAAACGTTGCAAAATTACAAAATTTTATGCAGTTATTAACTAATATATTATGTTTGCACTAAATTTTAATAATACCGCCATGCATATTTTCTACGGTAAAGTAGCTTTGATAGCTTATTTAAAAACTATCAAAACCGCAAATTCGACCATCGGGTTTGTTCCAACAATGGGCGCTTTACACCAGGGGCATCTGGCTTTAATGCAAAGATCTCTTAAAGAAAACGACGATACTGTAGTTAGTATTTTCGTAAATCCAACTCAATTTAATAACCCTGAAGATCTTGCAAAATACCCAAGAACACTAGAAGAAGATGTAAAGAAAATGCGTGTGCTGAGCGACAAAATGATTTTGTACGCTCCATCTGTAGAAGATATTTATGAAGGAGAAACTGTTTCGCAGGATTTTGATTTTGACGGATTGGAAAATCAAATGGAAGGAAAATTCAGACCGGGACATTTTAATGGTGTCGGAACGATTGTAAAACGTCTTTTTGAAATTGTAACTCCTACAAATGCTTATTTTGGAGAGAAAGATTTTCAGCAATTACAAATTGTCAAAAAACTGGTAGAAAAAAATAATTTACCGGTAAATATTGTAGGCTGCCCTATTTTTAGAGAAGAAAATGAACT
This sequence comes from Flavobacterium sp., assembly GCA_004296145.1. Classification (GTDB taxonomy): domain Bacteria; phylum Bacteroidota; class Bacteroidia; order Flavobacteriales; family Flavobacteriaceae; genus Flavobacterium. The sequence goes on along the minus strand of SEBM01000144.1, from coordinate 3,429 downwards.
TGCAATGAGTTCACGCAATGAGCGCTTAACTCCGGAAGAAAGAAAAGAAGCTTCTATAATTTATAAAACTTTGACCGAAGCAAAAGAAATTTTTAAGACAAATACTCCGGAAGAAACAATCGAATTTGTTAAAAATTCTTTTAAAGACAACGAAAAATTTGAGCTCGAATATTTTGTCATTGCTGACGAATCCACATTATTATCTATCGATCACAAAAGTAACGACAAAAAGTACCGCGCATTTATAGCAGTATTTGTTAATTCTATAAGACTGATTGACACCATTTCATTTAATTAATTTACCTTTGCAACATGCAAATTCAAGTTATAAAATCAAAAATTCATCGTGTAAAAGTAACAGGCGCTGATTTAAATTATATTGGCAGTATTACTATCGACGAAACTTTACTGGAAGCCTCTAATATTATTGAAGGTGAAAAAGTATCTATTGTAAACATTAATAATGGCGAACGCTTTGAAACTTATGCTATTAAGGGAGAAAAAAATTCGGGAGAAATTACCCTGAACGGTCCTGCAGCAAGAAAAGTTCAAAAAGACGATATCATCATCATTATATCATATGCAACCCTGGAATTTGAAGAAGCTAAAACCTTCAAACCATGGATTATATTCCCTAATGAAAACGATAATTCGTTAACTTAAAACTTCTCGTTTCCTTTTTATTTATTTTCCTCTGATGATTTGTTTTGTCGGATCAGATTTTTTTTTGCCTTTACGAAAGTAAATCCGGCAAAAATTACATTGCTTTTTTTAAAATTCCAAAATAATAAAAAAGCAAATAAAGTGTTATATTGCTACACTATTTCCAATACTTTTTAATTCACTGAAATACCACAAATCATGAAAAAAGTTTACCTACTATTTATTCTAATTTCAATTTCTGCATTTTCCCAAAAAAAATTCGACAACATAAAATCTGAGAAACTTGGAGAAGAAAGAAGAATAACAATAGGACTACCAGCCTCTTATGAAGCAAATCCTGAAAAAAAATATCCTGTTTTATATTTATTAGACGGAGATTATTTATTTGATCCATTTTCGGGAGCACTAAGTTATGGAGCGTATTGGGATGATTTGCCGGAAATGATCGTTATTGGTATTCATCAAAACAAAGACGGAGAACGTTATGATGATTCAACAATTGATCAGAATACAGGATTGCCTTTTGAAAAAGGAGCTGAATTTTTTGAATTTGTAGGTGCTGAATTAGTTCCATACATTGAAAAAAAATATCGCACTTCACCATTCAGAGTTATTGCAGGTCACGATATAACGGCAAGTTTTATTAATTTTTATTTATATAAAGAAGTTCCGTTATTTAATGGTTACATCTGTCTGAGTCCTGAACTAGCTCCAAAAATGGAAGTAAGAATTCCGGAGAAATTTGCAAAAATACAGGAACCATTCTTTTACTATCTTTCTGTTAGTGATGGGGATATCAAAAAAATAAAAGAACCAATTGAGAAACTGGACAGCAATATTAAAATTGCCAACAATCCTTTGGTAAATTATAAATTCGACAATTTTAAAAATACAACGCATTATACAGAAGTACTGCCTTCTATACCAAATGCATTGTATCATATTTTTGAGGCTTACAGACCTATAAACTCAGCGGAGTACAATGATAAAATTGCTGTTCTTGAAACAGGTTATGCAGATTATCTGGAAAACAAATACAACACGATGTCTAAAGTTTTAGGTGTTCAGATTCCGGTTAGGATGAGTGATTTTAAAGTAATTGAAAACATCATCCTGAAAAAGAACGCTTATGATGAATTAGGTAAAATGGCTGAAATTGGAAATGTGAATTATCCAAAAGCCATGTTGGGAGAATATGAACTAGGATTGATGTATGAAAAAATGGGAGACCCAAAAAGAGCTTCTAAAAAATATCAAAATGCTTCGCAAATGGAGCCAATTGGCGATTTGAACAAAGATTTGATGTATGAAAAAATCGATCAGATGAATACGCTTGCAAAAAAACCATAAATAATGTCAAAAGTTAAAACTTCCTTTTTTTGTCAAAATTGCGGAACTCAATATGCCAAATGGCAAGGGCAATGCAATGCCTGCAAAGAATGGAATACTATTGCGGAAGAAATTATTCAGAAGCAGGAAAAAGTTGCCTGGAAAAGTGAACCTACTCCAACCGGAAAAGCACCTCGTCCACTAAAAATCAACGAAATTGATTCGGCTCAGGAAGTTCGCATGGACACAACCGATGGCGAGCTAAATCGTGTTTTGGGCGGTGGAATTGTTCCCGGATCTTTGACCCTTTTGGGCGGTGAACCCGGAATTGGAAAAAGTACACTTTTATTACAGATTTCATTAAAGCTTCCTTATAAAACACTTTATGTTTCGGGCGAGGAAAGTCAGAAACAAATCAAAATGCGTGCTGAAAGGATTACGCCAAACAGCGACAATTGTTATATCCTGACAGAAACAAAAACGCAAAACATATTCAAACAAATTGAAACTATTCAGCCTGAAATCGTAATCATAGATTCGATTCAGACTTTGCATACCGACTATATCGAATCAACAGCCGGAAGTATTTCTCAAATCAGGGAAACAACAGCCGAACTTATCAAATTTGCTAAAGAAAGTAATATTCCGGTTATATTGATTGGACATATCACCAAAGACGGAAACATCGCCGGCCCAAAGATTTTGGAACATATGGTTGATACCGTTTTACAGTTTGAAGGTGACCGAAACCATGTTTACCGAATTTTACGTTCGTTAAAAAACCGTTTTGGTTCTACGGCTGAGCTTGGAATTTATGAAATGCTTGGGAGCGGTCTGCGTGAAGTAAGCAATCCGTCAGAAATATTAATATCGCATAAGGACGAAGAAATGTCCGGTACAGCGATTGCCACAACAATGGAAGGCATGCGCCCGTTGATGATAGAAATTCAATCGCTTGTAAGTACAGCCGTTTACGGAACTCCACAACGAAGCACAACCGGTTATAACGCCAAAAGATTAAATATGATTTTGGCTGTTTTAGAAAAAAGAGCCGGATTTCGCTTAGGCGCAAAAGACGTTTTCTTAAATATTACCGGCGGAATTTCTGTTGATGATCCGGCGATTGATTTAGCGGTTGTTGCAGCCATTTTATCATCAAACGAAGATATTCCGGTAACGAAAGGATTTTGCTTTGCGGGCGAAGTTGGATTATCCGGCGAGATTCGCCCTGTAAACCGCGTTGACCAGAGAATTCAGGAAGCCGAAAAACTAGGATTCAATACTATTTTTGTGTCCAAATACAATAAAATTGCTTTAAAAAACACAGGAATTAAAATCGAACTTGTGGCTAAAATTGAAGATGTAGCCAGCATTTTGTTCGGTTAATCTTTTTATAAATCTACTTTATGAAATTTCCAAAACAAAAAATAATAAAAG
>SEBM01000716.1 GCA_004296145.1 Flavobacterium sp. | reverse complement strand
CAGAATTTCTCTTTTGGCTTCATTCTTTTCATGCTTTAATAAATCTTTAACATACTTAAAACCTTGAACTATGAAAAAATTAAGTCTAATTCTTATTATGGTTTTGGCCTCATTTTCATCTTATGCTCAGTCTTCTTATAAAGAAGATGTAGACGTTTTACAAAGTGTTTATGGTCAATCTAAAGCTGATCTTGTTAAGCAATATATGAATTTGTCTGACAGTCAAAATAGTGCCTTTACAAAAGTTTACGATAATTACGAATCAGAACGTAAGGCACTTGCAAAAGCAAAATTTGAATTAATTAATGATTATGCGGCTAATTATGCTACGCTTGCAGATGCAAAAGCAGACGAAATTGCAAAAGCAACTTTGAAGAACCATATTGCTTATGAGAAATTATACAGTAAAACTTATGGACAAGCCAAGAAAGCAATTGGAGCAATTAATGCGGCTAAATTTATTCAGTTAGAAGTTTATCTTCAGACGATTATCAGAGCCGAAATTTTAGAATCGATTCCGTTTATTGGCGAATTGGATAAAACTAAAATTCAATAGACTTATTGTTTTAAAAAAGAAACGGCCGTTATTCTCGAAATATCGGCCGTTTTTTTATTTTATGTATAAAATTTATTTTGCTGTTTTAACTTCATAAATTGCATTTACCATTCCGTTTTTTGGACTGTCTAATGTCAGTTCCCAGAACATGATTCCACCTAATTTTTTAGACTTAACATATTCTGTTTTTGCTTTTATTGACTTAAGATCATCAGATGTAGCAAATGTTTTAGTGCTTGCATTGTACCAATATGGAGCTTGTGCTTTCTCATCGTAGAAATATTTCCAGCCGTTTGCTTCTGTATAAGTAGTTGCAAAATCTTTAAAACTAACGCCTTCAATATGTTCTCCGGCTTGGTAAAGACCATTATTTATATTTTCTACATTTTTCCATGTTCTGGTATAAAATGCACCTCCAATAACCAGTTTTTCAGCAGGAACTCCCTGACTTAATAAATAAGTAACAGCTCTGTCTGTAGATTCCTGATTTGGATTTGTGCTGTATAGAGGAGTATGATGACCGGTAACTTTAGAATATCCGTTTACCAAATCGTAGCTCATAATGTTTACTCGATTTACAAGTGGTGCTACTTTTTTCCATTCTACAGACTCATCAAGGTATTTCTGAAAACCTCCCGCAGCAAAACTCAATTCGTATTTCTTTCCTAAAGTACTGCGAAGAATTTTTATTAATTCAGTAAAATTTGTTTTATCAACCGGTTGAAATAAATGCCCGGGAAGTCCTTCAATTGCAGGATATTCCCAATCTAAATCTAAACCATCAACTTTAAAATAAGTACTTACTTCTTTTACAGATTTGGCAAATCTCAATCTTCCTTCAGCAGTAGAAAAAGCAGCAGAACATGGTTCGCAACCGCCCCAGCCACCAAGGGACAAAACAACTTTTAATTGTGGATTAGATGCTTTTAGGGAAACCAAATGTTTAATTGTAGTTGAATCTTTAGGAGAATCAACACTTAGTTTTCCGTCTCTTAGATGACAGAAACTAAAAATAATCTGGTCCAGTTTATTGACTTCGTAGTCATTAATAGTTTTGTCATCACCTGTATAATAGGCAATAACATCCATTTTTTTATTTTTCTGAGCGAATGTATTAGTTATACAGAAGCACAATAAAAAAAAAGCAATTAGATTAATCTTTTTCATTTCAAGTTGTTTAGTTTTTAGAATGCTAAATATAAAGTTTAAAATTGATATTTTGCTATTACACCAGTGCTCAA
>SEBM01000715.1 GCA_004296145.1 Flavobacterium sp. | reverse complement strand
TTACTAATGTTAACGAGCTGAAACTTTCTCTGAGTAAGAATTTAAATTTCGCTCTTTTACCCGTTGACAAAAGCTAGGTTCTTATAATAAATCAAATTATTATGTCAGAAACCATAGAATACTCTTTAAGCTTTATTTTAGCTACAAGTAATCGCCTTACTTTTTTAAAAATTACTTTGGAAAAGCTTATTAACAATGTAGAAACCAACGAAGAAATTGTAGTAGTTGACGGTGCAAGTACAGATGGTACAAAGGAATATTTACAACAACTTTACCATGAGGGTAAAATACATCAATTTATTTCGGAGCCCGATAAAAATCAAGCACATGGATGGAATAAAGCAATGTTATTGGCAAGGGGAACAATTATCAAAAAAATAATTGATGACGATGTGTTTTGCTATACAGCCATAAGAAAATGTAAGCAGTACATGCTTTCTAATCCATCCGTAGATGCGATTATATCTAACGATTTAAGCAGTTCCACAAACAACTATAAACAAATAGATAAATTGAGTAGATTGTCTCAATTTGAAAAATGGAGGGATGAACAAATACCATCCTTTACCTTTGGTGATGTACACTTACTGATTAGACGAAACTCTATCTCATTTATCGGCCTTTACAACACTTCTTTTGTAATGATGGACTGGGAATATGCGTTGCGAATAAGTTACGTTAAAGCCAATCTGGTTTACTATACGGGTTACAATGCTTTATCCGTCTCTCACCCAGGTACTGTATCAGCTAATAAAAACATTAAACAAATAGCCGAACAAGGAAAAAGAGGTTCTTATTTTTATCAGTATATGGGTGATGGTGCAGACATAAGTATATGGTCCAAAATCAAAATAGGCTTAGGAAAATACATTTTGAAGCGAAAGAAAATTTTAAATCAAAAAAATGACAACAAGCAAAATTTCGAAACCATCTACAAAAGTTTTTACTGTTACATAGATGAATTAAATCAAAATGGTCAGTTTACTTTTTTAAGCTCAAATGATGCATAAAATTAAAATCAAATTCAAAAATGGGCTTAACTTTGATACTTTTAAAAAAGAAGTATTTGATGTTAATGGAGTAAGTGATAGCTTTGAATTTGAACTTTCCGATAATCCTGATTTTATCGTTTTCGGCCCGTATGGCAACGATATACCACCTAAAGGAAATTACACTCGCATTGGCTATTTTTGTGAAAACATAACACCAGATTTATCCATTTGTGAGTGGGCTTTTGGAATTCCGAGAGAAGAAGAAGTTAACCATAAAAATTATAAACGTATACAATGGCACGGATTTAATCCTCAATTATTAGTAAAAAACCTATCAGATAACGATATTGACGAAATCGTAACTCAAAAACAAAAATTTTGCAATTTTCTATACTCAAATACCGTCCCCTATCGTGAAGATTTTTTTAAACAGCTATCAAAATACAAAAAAGTAGATGCTCCCGGAAAATCAATGAATAATATGCCCTCTATAGATTCTATTTATAGCGGCGATGTTTGGGAAAGAAAAAGATCTTTCTTAAGTAAATACAAATTCACTATCGCCTTCGAAAACTATGCCTATCCTGGTTATCAAACTGAAAAACTATATGATTCTATGCGTGTAAACAGCTTGCCAATATACTGCGGTGACAATTATATCAATGAGACATTTAATACAGACAGCTTCTTAAATACACCAGATTTTTTAAAAATACGACAAAGCAGTTTCTTAGATCTGATACAAAAAAAATCTCAGTTAAATTTTGTCGATATAAGACCATCTTTTTTTAAAAACCCTATTAAC